>JAJAYX010000061.1 GCA_026785985.1 Rudanella sp.
GGTCTGTGTTGTTAATCGAGATGAAGTTGGGATCTAAAAACTTCTCACCCCGCGTAGCCAGCGAGGTATAATTGAAATCGTACAACGCCTGACCCACCAAACCCGACAGATTCAGTTTGCCAAATTTCTTTTTGGCCGACAGCACATACTGACTCGTCAGCGTCCGGTTGTTGTCGGTTGCCTGATCCAGGGCTCCGCCAATAATACCGCCCGACCTGTTCGATTCGGGGTGGTACATAAACAGGTATTGAGTCGAATATACGTCTAAGCCCACGCGGCCCGTCAGGTTCAGCCAATCAGTAAAGGCATAGTTCAGGCTGATGTTAGTGATGGAGCGGTTTCCTTTGTCCTGCAGCTTGTTTTTGAATACGTCGAAATACGGATTCTCGATCTCACTACTGGCCGTTGTTACCCGTCGGCGCGAGCCATCTGGGTTCAAATAAGCCGACATATCGTCGTTGGCAGGCCACGAAACTAACCCAAGCAAAAATGAGTTCGTACCCTTCGACACCTTTATATTGTCGGTATTGATATACTGTAATGTTGACTCGATAGAGAGCTTGTTGGTGATTTTAGCCGTTCCGCCGAGGCTGATGTTGAGCCGTTTGTAATTGGTGGTCGGAATCACGCCCTGACTGTTAAAATACCCCGCCGACAGTCGGTAGGTGTACCGATCTGAGCCGCCATCGAACGAAATATTATGTCGCTGGCCCGTGCCATCGCGCAAAAAACCGGCCCCGTTATCAAACAGGGGCGTATTTTCGGCATAGCGTGGCCCAAAAGCATTGAAACTCGTGTTTTGCGTAACCCCGTTGTTGCCCTGACCATACACGCGCTGCACTTCGGGCAGTGCGCCCACTTTTTGTAGGGTATAGGTGCCGGTATAGGTAATTTTCCCTTGTCCGGCTTTGCCTTTTTTGGTCGTAATCAGAATGGCACCGTTGGCGGCATCCACGCCATAAAGGGCGGCTGCTTCGGGGCCTTTCAGAATCGTGATTTTCTCGATATCGTTCGGGTTAATGTCCTGTGCCCGGTTCGAGAAGTCGATGTTGCGGTTCTCGGTCGATTGCCCCGTGATGCCCCCGGCCACAAACTGGTTGTTTTGGGCCGTGCGGTTATCAATCGGCATCCCGTCTACCACATACAACGGCTGGTTGTTACCCGAAATTGAGTTGACTCCCCGGATAATAATGCCCGACGACGCGCCGGGCATTCCGCTCGATGTGCCGACCTGCAAACCGGCTACCCGGCCCTGCAGGGCATTCACAAAATTGTCGCGCTGTGAGTTGGCAAGGTCGTCGCCTTTCACTTCGGTTACAGCATACCCCAATTGCCGTTTTTCGACATTGATGTTAAGGGCCGTCACCACCACTTCGTTCAGGGTTCCAGTTTCCTGAGCCAACTGAATCGTGACCGTAGTGGCATTGCCAACTGTAACATCCTTTGTTTGGGTGCCAATAAAGCTAATCCGCAACTGCTGGCCCGTGTTGGCCTGAATGCGGAAGTTTCCGCTGGCATCGGAGTTGGTGCCGCGTGAGGTGCCTTTCACAACGATGCTGGCTCCCGGAATGGGGGTGCCATCTTCGGCTGAGGTCACTTTGCCGGTGATGAAGCCGCCGGGGTCGCGCTCGACCTGGGCATTTGCCCGAACAGCAAACGCACCAAGCAATATCAGCATCATCAGGAGTTTTCGTAAAGAAAACGTCATAGGTAGAAGAGATTGATGAAAAATTAGATTTGTTTTAATAGCAAATTTGGCCGGTTTTGTCGGAATAAAAAAGGCAATAAACCTCATGTATGCCTGAATGACCCATTTTTTAATAGCACGTGAGTGCTGCTTAAACTGACTCGCAATACCCGCCGGCTTGTTGGCCACACCCATAAAACTAATTCGCTGGGCAGCCGATTCGCGGGGGCCAAGAATAGTCACGTAGGGATTAGAGGGCGTTTGCAATACGGTCAGTCCGATTCCAATCAGGAACAAACCGACCAAAAACTGGGGGTACGACAACGCTTCGGCCGCTGGCACAAACACCAGTGTCCCGATGGCCATGATGCCCAAACCCAGCAACATCCCGTTTTTGAACCCTGTCCGCTTCAGCACCGCCGACGACGAAACGGCCATCGCTGTGTAGGAAATAAAAAACGCAAAAGCCACCAGATTGGAGCCAACCGTGCTGAGGTTGAACGCCTGTTTGAAAAAGGCAATCAGCACGCTGTTGACCCAGATAACGAAGCCAAACACGAAAAACAAGGCATCAATAATCAGCAGCGGGCCAAGGTAGGAGCGGGAAGGAGCGGTCATTTTTCTTAATGATGAACGATGAGTTTGCTGACGCGAAATCGGCACTCATCGCTTACCGTTCATCACTTATCACTCACTTCCTCCTGCTTTCTAAAAACGCTTCAGTTCTGTCCATGGCCACATTTAGTTCATCGACGGTGGGCAGGCAAACGACGCGGAAATGGTCGGGGGTTTGGAGGTTGAAGCCCTGCCCGGCCACTACGAGTACTTTTTGCTCCGACAGCAAATCATAGACAAACTCGTTATCGTCTTTAAAGTTGAACTGCTCCAGGTCGATTTTTGGGAATACATACAAGGCACCTTTGGGTTGGGTGCAGGAAATGCCCGGAATGGCCGTGAGCCGCTGATGGGCCAGCATGATCTGCTTGTGTAATCGACCCGTGGGCATTACTAAGTCGTTGATACTCTGGTAGCCACCGAGGGCCGTTTGAATGGCATATTGGGTTGGCACGTTGGCACTGATCCGGAGCGAGGCCATCAGGGTAAGCCCCTCGATGTATGATTTTGCCTTGGCCCGCGCCCCACTCATCACTAACCACCCGCCCCGAAAACCAGCCGCCCGGTAGTTTTTAGACAAGCCCCCCATCGAAATGCAAAGCGTATCGTGAACAAACCGTGCCATCGGATGATGTTCGGCTCCGTCGTACAGAATTTTGTCGTAGATCTCGTCGGAAAATACAATCAAACCCCGCCGTTCGGCCAGGCGGGCAATGCCCTCGATCACCGATTTGTCGTAAACAGCACCCGTTGGGTTGTTGGGGTTGATCACGACAATGGCCCGCGTGCGGGGGGTGATTTTGCTTTCCATGTCGGCAAGGTCGGGGTTCCAGTCGGCGGCTTCGTCGCACACATAATGGACTGGTTTGCCACCGCACAACGCTACCGACGTTGTCCAGAGCGGGTAGTCGGGAGCGGGCACCAGGACTTCGTCGCCCTCGTTGATGAGGGCCTGCATCGAGAGGAGAATCAACTCACTTACGCCATTACCAATAAAAATATCGTTGATCGTGATGCCCGGCAAGCCCAGCGTTTGAGTGTAGTGCATCACGGCTTTGCGGGCCGAAAACAGCCCCCGCGAATCGGCATAGCCCTGCGCATTGCGGATATTCAGGATAATATCGTGGACAATTTCGTCGGGCGCGTCGAAGCCAAACGGGGCGGGATTGCCAATGTTTAGGTTAATAATTTTATAGCCCTGGCTTTCCAGTTCCAGAGATTTCTCGTAAACTGGCCCCCGAATGTCGTAGCGTAAGTTATTGAGCCGCTGGCTCTTCAAAATTTCCATCCCGCAAAGAAACGGAAAAAGAATGCTCCAGACTTTTCTTAACCATTCGGAACTAAAAAATCTAACTTTGATGTTGATACATTAAATGTAAGTACATTATATTCGCACCCAATGGTTGCAGCGTCAGATTCATTAAACCAATCATCCTCTTTTTATGTCTATTGAATCAGACATTCGACAAACGGCCTTTAATTCATCCTACCATCGGCTGTTGGTAAACGTTTTGTACAGTAGCAACTGGCTTGGTAATGCGCAAATGCAGCTTTTGAAGCCCTTTGGTATCACCTCGCAGCAATTCAACTTTCTCCGAATATTGCGGGGCCGTTTCCCGGATCCGGTCAAAGTGAATGAGATTACGGAACGAATGCTGGATAAAATGTCGAATGCATCGCGCTTAGTCGATAAGCTGTTGTTGAAAAAACTCGTGGAGCGAACCGAATGCCCCAGCGACCGTCGGGCCGTGAATGTGATTATCAACCAAAAAGGGCTTGATCTGCTCACAAAGATCGACGCGGCCCAGCTTCAGTTTGAAGGAATCATGGAGCAGCGACTGACTATTGAAGAAGCCGACACACTGAGCCATTTGCTCGACCAGCTTCGGGGTTCGGAATTAGCTCAAACCGCAGAGGAGGAGGTGTATGGTGTTGAGCAGTAAGTAGCTATTTCTGAAACGATAAAGTCTTTGCAGTACTCTGGTCGATTAGGGAACAATGTCGATAGAACACAATGCGTGATTACCAATTAAACCAAACAAACAAGTAACACAATGAAAACACGTCAATTTCTGGCCAGCATGATGGCAGTAGCGGTTATGGCAGGAACCTCAGCCTTCGTTAGTCCGGTTGAACCCGTTAAAAAAGTAAAAGCAACAACCTACAAAGTTGATAGCCAGAAGAGCATTTTGAACTGGGAAGGCAAAAAAGTAACGGGCCAGCACAATGGCAACGTGAAGTTTACCGATGGCACCCTCACCGTGGATGGCA
>JAJAYX010000062.1 GCA_026785985.1 Rudanella sp.
AATATTTGATGATAAACAACTGAAATTAGTATTTATAAAAGATTCTTATGAATTTCTAATAAAACTTGGCGATGACAGAGAATTAACTTTCGATATTCTTCCAGACGGCTTTTCGGCATTTTTGAGTATTCTAATGGATTTGTTTGTTCGCTTGGATTTAATCAGAAAAGTGGTTGGAAATAACAGTTATAATCCTTATGGTATTGTATTAATTGATGAACCAGAAACGCATTTACATATTTCACTTCAATACCATGTTTTGCCAATTTTAACGACTCTTTTCCCTAACGTTCAGTTTATTGTGGCAACCCACTCCCCGGCGGTTGTCGCCAGTATCAAGAAAGTGACCGTTTTTGATGTTGCCACAAAAGACACCCGGACGGATGAGGTGGTAGGACGGAGTTATTCAGAGTTGATGACCAGTCATTTCGGTCTGGAAAATGACTATTCGAGCGAAGCCGATAAAATTATCAAACAGATTAATGAGGCTGTTGAGCAGTTTAACGATGATCCTGAACAGCTTCGCGATTCTCTACAGCAATTAAGTGTAGAGAATGCTCATTATCTCTCGCCATCACTCAAAATTGAATTAGAATTATTACTTGCCCAATCAGAAGCCCGGTTTGCTGCCCACCAATGATTAATATAGAGCGAAGTGAACAAGCCCCGCTTTCGTTGGCGGAGCAAAAATCGTATCGGGGTAATGATGTTCTTGATGAATAGTATAAAACGTTTCGGGGGAAGTGTTACCTCACTGAGCAAGTCTTCTCGTCGCCAAAAGAAATGGAGGTAGATCACTTCGTTACGCAAAAAGAAGATGGATCATTGATTTACGAATGGAAAAATCTGTATCCAATTGACAACAAGGCCAATAAAAAACGCCCCAAAACGACACCGACAGGAGGTTATCTTGACCCATGTAGTCCACAGGATGATGTAGAAAAAGAGATCATTTATGTGATTGAATTTGGAGGAAATTCCCTGTTTAAACCCCGAGACCCATCGAACCAGAAAGCGGTTAATACGGCAAAACTGCTCAATCATCTCCACAAAGACTTGAAGCCCAACATTCGTGATAAACACCACGAAGTAGTCAATACGGTGGCAGAGTGGCATCATGCCAGACAAACGGGCAACGAGCGGGAGGAATATGAAAAAGAACTTTTGTTACGAAAATTGCTCTCGCGGAATAGTCACTTCACCATGCTCATGCGGTCAATCCGGGTGATTCCTTCACAACTCTTGATTGACCCAGCCTTTTGAAAACGCCCTCCCCAACTGCCCCCAATCAACTTTTCCTCGGCATCCTCTTTGCCGCCCTGTGGGCTTCGGCTTCGGTGGCGACCAAGTTTGGCGTACAGTCGGCGCACCCGCTTTGGCTGGCTACCATTCGGTTTTTGATTGCGGGGAGTGGGATGCTGCTGTTTGCCTATGTCGTGCAGAAAAACAACCCGCTTCCCAAAGGCATCGAGTGGCGACGGCTGACCATTTTTGCCCTGCTCAATACCACCATTTATCTGGGCCTGTTTGTGCTGGCTATGCGTGAGGTATCGGCGGGCATCGGAAGTTTGAGTACGGCTACTAACCCCTTGTTTATCAGTTTGATTTCGGCGGTCTGGCTTCGGCGACCGTTGCGCTGGCAGGAGGGCGCGGGTATCGCGCTGGGGCTGGCGGGCGTGTGCGTGGCTACGTATCCGCTTCTGGGTAATGCTCAGGCATCCGTGCAGGGGTTGCTGATTATGTTGGGAAGTATGCTCTCGATTTCGGTGGCAACGGTTTATTATGCCCGGTTCGAGTGGCGGTTGCCCCCGCTGGTGATTAATGGCTGGCAGGTGCTGCTGGGGGGCCTCCTGCTGTTACCTGTGACCTTACTCGTGGCCGATTTTGAGCCGGAGCGGTTCAATGCCACCTTTTGGAGAGCTGTACTTTGGCTGGTAATTCCCGTATCGGTTGTGGCCCTTCAACTATGGTTTTACCTCGTGAAGCAGGATACCGTAAAAGCCTCTCTGTGGCTTTTTTTATGTCCCATTTTTGGTTTTGCGTACTCGGCCCTACTCATGGGCGAACCCATAACGGCCTTTACCGTGGCTGGCACGGCCCTCGTGTTAGCGGGCTTGTGGCTGGGAAGACGGTAACACAATCAACTCCACTCGTTTGTTTTGCGCTCTCCGTTCCAGGGAGAGCGGGCCTGGGAGGGGTTTGCCTCCTCCGTAACTGCGCACGTCGATGCGGGCTTTGTTGGTGCCCAATTGTACTAAAAACGCTCTGACGGCTTCGGCACGGTCGCTGGCGAGGATTCTGTTCAGGCTGATGTCGCCGATGGTGTCGGTATGACCGGCGGCTTCGATGCGCACGGTAGAGTGAGTTTCGAGTAGGGCCGCAACTTGCTGGAGAATGGTTGTGGCCGCAACCGAGAGGTCGGATCGGCGGGGCGAAAACTGAATAGTGGGCAGCACCACTGGCATGGTTGGTTTGGCGGCACTGCCAGGTTCCAGCCGAATCTCTTTGCCATAGAGCCGGTCGGCCCGCTGGTCGGAAAAAGCCAGCTTTTCTTCGCGATCATTATACCCCTCTGCACTGGTGGTAATGGCATACGTTTGAGCAGGGTCGAGTTTCAGGCTAAACGAGCCATCTGGTGCTGTTTGGCTACTCGTTGAAGCGGCCGGCTCGGAGAGGGGTTTGGCCCGGACAGTGGCACCGGCAATGGGTAATCGCGTGCGGGCATTCACCACTGTTCCGTCGAGAATAGCTAACGACGGGCGGTTGTTCTGCGCCCATGCACCCGGTCCGAAAGCCGATAAAAAGATAATCAGAAATGCGCTAAAATACAAGCATACCGTCATAAAACAGACAACAGGATCAATAGGCTAAAAAGTTTGACATGTGATGCAAAATGGCTGATTTTCAGGTCTGTTAAACGGGATTTTCAGGTCTTTAAATTGTCTTTATAATTTGCTGATTTACAGATGATTAACTGAGTATATTGATACTTGAAAATGGAACGTCTATTAGGGCCATTTTGTTAGTAGAGTAGAAGGCAAATGAACAACACAACAACAACTACAATGACCAATCAGACAACGTTTTTGACGACCCAATCTGCGGCCCCAAAGCCCGTTGCTGAGGGTTCACCAAGTGGATTGCCGATGGACGAAAATTGGCGCAAATCTATTCCGGCGCAAGTGTTTCTGAATCACTTTTTTGCAATGGATTACCACATTCAGCACCAGAACGACCTTGAAGACCTGACTTGTTTTCCGATCTTCAACGACTTCAAAGGCGGGGTGTTGGAAGAAGGACGCAAAGTACTTGAAAAGTTGCTGCTGAATAGTTGGAGTGCCGAATACGCGCTTCGTATTACGCCGGTCGTGAACGACCGGGATGCCGGATCGGAACAGTATCTGCAAAGCTCACTGCACTGGACATTTCCACAGGCTTATTACAGCGTGCTGTTTAGTGCCCGCGCTTTTTTAGCCATTCAGGGCATTAATGTAAGTAACGAAGAATTGATTCGCAAGCGAATCGGTAACATGGTGGTGCGGGGCTACTACCCGGCTTCCATTGGCTACTATGCCCTTGGGCCGATCAATAATTACAGCATCCGTCGGTTGCCGATGGCGGGTCGTGGTGGCAAGGCCGATTTGGGTTTGCCCTCGCGGGCCGGGGCTGCTCAGGCTGAGTTGGGTCAGTTTCTGAAAACTACCCGCGATCAGCGAATTAAAGCGTTGCGTAATGCCATCCAAAGTAACCCTAAAACCGCGCTGCGGAGTCAGCGGACGGGCGAGGTATTGCAGAAGTTTGGCGCGGAGCAATACAAACTGCTGGCCAGGCAAATTGGCTATACGACGTACTTCGATATGTTGAGCCGCCTGCGGATTTCGTCCAACAATCGTGAGATCGAGCGGTTCGTTGATTCGGAGATCGACATTCGGCTGTTTCATCAGAGTTTGGTGAACATTGTGTCGCACGCCAACGCTGTGCATGAGGCCTACATTGCCAAAGCATTGGGGCTGGAAGGCTTCCGTCAGTTGGTGGCCAAACTGCCAACCTATTTGCAGGAGGGGTTCCTTCGGGAGCGCATTCAGACGCTCATCGAACCCATGTTTGGCGTGGGTGGCGAGTCCACCGGGCGCATGGTTGCGTGAGTAGCCATACCGAAAACTAAATCTGTTTCGGCTAAAATTTCATACGTCCAGTTTTTTTCATAAGTTGCTGATCGAACCCCTTTTGACCAGTAAATATTATGAAAAAAATTGGACGTATTCTTTTATTCCCTGTAGGCGTAGTGGTGTTGCTGGCCGGTGCTGGCCTTGCCTATGTGAAACTGGCCCTCCCCAATGTTGGCCCTCCTCCCGAGCTCACCATTCGGGCCGATTCGGCGCAAATCGCGCGCGGCCATTATCTGGCCAATCACGTAACCCTTTGCATGGATTGCCATTCTACCCGTGACTGGACCAAAATGGCTGGCCCAATGGTGGCTGGAACAAATGGCAAAGGTGGCGAAAGTTTCCCGCGCGAAATGGGCTTTCCGGGCCAATATTATGCCCCAAACATCACCCCGGCCCGCCTGAAAGACTGGACGGATGGTGAAATCTACCGAACCATTACCACGGGAGTCAGCCGTGATGGGCGGGCGTTGTTTCCGGTGATGCCCTACCCTGGTTATGCCAAAATGGATCCGCAGGATGTGAAAGACATTATTGCGTATGTCCGTTCACTGGCTCCCATCGAGAATAAGGTGGCGGCTTCGGAGTCGGATTTTCCGAAGAATTTCATCCTGAACACAATCCCCGCGAAAACCGAGGGCGGTAAACGACCTGATCCGAGCGATGAGTTGGCTTATGGCAAGTACTTGGTGACGATTTCGGCCTGTGGTGATTGCCACACGCCCGTTAACGACAAAGCTGAACCGCTGCCGGGCATGGAGTTTGCCGGTGGCCGTCCGTTTCCGTTGCCAACCGGAACTGTGCGGGCCATGAACATTACGTCTGATGAAACAGGCATCAAGGCCATCACCAAGGCCGCTTTTGTGGATCGTTTCAAAGCCTACACTAACCCCGATTATACGCATCAGGTGGTTGGCGACGATGAGTTTAACTCGGTGATGCCCTGGACAATGTATGGTGGCATGACAGAAACCGATCTGGGCGCAATCTATACGTATCTACGGTCGGTGAAACCGGTTAAAAATAAGGTAGAGCGGTTTACGCCCAAATCTAAGCTGGTGGCAATGAAGTAAGGAGTAACGGATCGTGATAAATACGTAATGATGAATAGGACTGACGCGAAAGAATTACTTTCGCGTCAGTCCTATTTTATGCCCCTACCGTGTTGACAGCCATTGATCTTAACTATCTTTTTATAGCTACTCAAC
>JAJAYX010000063.1 GCA_026785985.1 Rudanella sp.
ATCAGGTGCTGGCCGACGTGGTCTGGCGCATCCGCACGTTCCAGCCCGATGTGATCATTACCCGTTTTCCGCCCGATGCCCGCGCTGGTCACGGACACCACAGCGCGTCGGGGTATCTGGCCGAAGAAGCCTTCAAGATTGCTAATGACCCCACCAAATTCCCGGAGCAATTGGCCTATACAAAGCCCTGGCAACCCAAACGAATTTTGTGGAACGTGTTCATTCCGAGCGCGTTTATGAGCAACAAAAAACCCGACGAAGCCGGGAATTTAGTCGGCATTGAAACGGGCGTTTATAACCCCTTGCTCGGCAAATCCTACGGCGAAGTAGCCGCCGAGAGTCGGAGTCAGCACAAGAGTCAGGGGTTTGGGGTGTCGGCCAACCGGGGTGCCCGAATCGACTATCTACTCACCAAAAACGGCGATCCCATGCAGCAAGACCCGTTTGACAGGGTTGACTTGAGCTGGAAGCGAATCAAAAACAGCGACAATGTTCAATCGCGGGTCAACGACCTCATTGCCAGTTTCAAGCCCGACCGCCCGGCGGCTTCGGTTCCGGCACTGGTATCACTCCACCGGGCTATCAACCAGCTCGATACCACCAACGTGAATGTGCGGGCCAAACGGCAGGAAGTCGAAGGGCTGATTCAGCAGTGTTTGGGCCTGTGGTTCGAGAGCAACCCCGCCGATTATGCCGCTACCCCCGGCGAGCGCATCAAGGTCAACACGACTGTGGTGGGTCGCACGAGCGAGGTTCCGGTTCGGCTCGTCAGCATTCGATATCCGGTGATGAACCGCGACAGCATCCTGAACCTGACGCTGAAACCCAACGAAGTGGTGCCGCTGCCTACGGTGCTTGCTATGCCTGCCAACCAGCCCATTTCTCAACCGTACTGGCTCGAAAAGCCGTTGATAAAAGGCCTGTTCCAGGTGAGCGACCAACGGTTGGTTGGCCTCCCCGAAAACCCGGCGGCTCTCACCACCCAATTCACGTTCGACATTGCTGGTCAGTTGTTTACATTCTCCCGCCCGTGGTTTTTTAAATCCGTTGACCCCGTGGATGGCGAGATTTACCGGCCTTTTGTGGTACAGCCCGACGTGATGGCCAACGTCGCCGAAAAGGTGTATGCCTTTGCCGACAACACGCCAAAAACCGTTGAAGCCGTTGTAAAATCAGGCCGGGTCGGGGTGTCGGGCATCCTCGCCTTGTCAGTGCCGACGGGTTGGCAGGTTTCTCCCGCACAGGTTCCGTTTGAGTTAAAAGATAAGGGGCAGGAACAACGGTTGACCTTCACGGTAACACCCGGTGCTAAAGCGACAGATGGCAGGCTACAGGCCGTAGCTACTACCTCAACGGGGCAGTTCTCGCGGGGGGTACGGCTGGTGGAGTACAAACACATTCCGACCCAAACCAACTTCCCGGCCAGCGAGGCCAAACTGGTTCGTTTAGACGTTAAAACCACCGCCAAACAAATTGGCTACATCATGGGCGCGGGCGACGAAGTTCCACTTGCGCTTCGCCAAATAGGTTGCACGGTAACGATGCTCGGTCAGGCCGATTTAGACAAAGATTTGAGCCGTTTCGATGCGATTATGGTGGGCGTTCGGGCCTATAACACCGAAGATCACCTGAAGTTTTACCAGGCCAAACTGATGCAGTATGTGCAAAATGGCGGCACCATGATTGTGCAGTATGTGACACCGGGCGGGCAGGGATTCATCTCGAACGGGCTGAAAGTGAGCCAGATTGGACCTTATCCATTCACCGTGGGCCGCGACCGCGTTACCGAAGAAGAAGCCCCGGTTACGTTTATCAACCCACAACACCCGCTGCTGAACAAACCCAACAAACTGTCGGCCAACGACTTCACAGGCTGGATTCAGGAGCGTGGCCTCTACTTTGCCGTTGACTACGACAAGGCCTACGAACCCATTTTCAGCATGAACGACACGGGCGAAGCCGCCAAAAACGGCAGCCTGATTTACGCCAAATATGGCAAGGGTCACTTCATGTACACGGGCCTGGTTTTCTTCCGCGAACTCCCGGCGGGCGTACCGGGAGCGTATCGGCTGCTGGCCAATATGATTTCGGTGGGGAAATAAATCGTTTTTCACAATTCCCCCGTCTTCATTAAACCGACCGAAAACCCGGTATTGTTGGTGTATAAATCGCCCCGGTCGAGGGCGGCTGCCGTGTTGAGCCAGAATCCGTTGCGGCCTAACCTGATTCCGATGATAGCGAGGGCGGAGCGTTGCCCGATCATGGAACAAACGGAACCTGATAGGTTCCGGCATTTTGACTGTAAGATGCTTTCAATGAGAATGTTAGGGAGTTGGCAATCTGTCCCGATAAACCAGCGTGATACACCCGAACCCGGTTGTTATTGTTCACTAAATAGTGGGGTAAGTTGGGCTTGAGATCGGTGGCGGGCGCAATGAACGGGGTGCCGAGGGTGCGGCCTTTGTAGGCCCAGCCATCGCGGTATTGGCCGTGGTTGAAATAATTGTCGCGGCCCCGGCGGAAGGGGTCACCGTCCACAAATGCATCGCCCCCCTGACTGAAGGTGTTCAGGTATTCCAGCACAAAATCATTTAGGCGAAAACCAGAAGACTTGCTGGTTTTGTGGTTCCGAATCCGCATCCCGTGTAAACCGTCTTTGATGTTAATGAGGTAAAACAACGAACCATCTTCATAAATACTCTGGCGATAAAGCAGCACCGACGCTTTTCCAACGCGGATTTCGGCACCCACATCGAGCGTACCGAGGTGATTACCAACCCGGTTGCCCCGGTCAAACTGACTGTAGCGCGTGGTGTCGATGTTGCGAACGGTGTTCAGACTGGTTCCGACTATCGTGTACCAATAGGCCTGGAGCGACGACGGAAACTGGTTGTCCTTAATGAATTCGTTGGTGAGCCGTTTGGTGCGCCCCGCCCATTGCACCTGATGATTAAATCCGCCGTAGAACTTCAGCCGTGCCGTTGGGCGACCCCAGCGAACATAAACCGATTTCTGGTGAAGCAACGAATACTCCACAAACCCGTTGTCGAACCAGCCTTGCCCAAATGTGCCTTTCACCGAAAATCGGCTTCGGGCGGGCCAGAAATCGGGCATCCCCAGTTGCACCTTGAGCATCGGCAACGCATTCCCCGACCAGCTAAATGAACCCGACCCAACGGGCGAATCGCCCCCCAGACCATAGGTTTCCCGTCGCCGACCGGCCCAGGCTTCCACCGCTTTGTATTTGGCTTTTATATAACCTTCTGGCAGCAGCATCTGCCGCACAGGCTTTCGACTTCGGTCGGGGTTGTTGCTCTCCAACTGACGACCCATGTTCGCGACTCCTTCGAGACCCCAACCCCAGTCAATTTTCTGGATGTTGGCCCAGGCGCTGTCACCGGGCGTTTTCGGAACCGGGCGGTAATCAATTTGCCAGTTCGAGCGGAGGCTATATACGGTTTGGCCTCGTGGTATGATACCATATTGATTAGCCCGGAACCAAAACGGCAACTCTCCTGCCGTTGCCGACATGGCCAGCAACTCCTGCCGATAGAGCAGCGGCTTGGGAGCCTGCCCCTGAACGACCCCATAGAACAGCATCAGAACGGGTAAACATCGAAATTGCATGGCAGTTGGTGAATGGTGACGCTGCTGTGTCACGCCCGGCCAACAACCCGATCAGGATATGGGCACAGCGGTCGTGTTTTTCACCTCGTCCATTACAAAGAAACTGCTGATGTGCAGCACCCCCGGAATCACCGAAAACTGCTCCTGGTAAAACTGATTGTAATGGTCCATGTCGCGCACAATCACCTTCACTAAGTAATCGAACGAGCCGGAAACGAGGTTACACTCTAAAACCTCCTGCAATTGTCGTACCACATCGTTAAAGTTGGCGAAAGTGTCGCGGGTTTGTTTGTCCAGGGATACCTGACAATAAACCGTAAGTAGATTTCCGAGTTTACGGCGGTTCACAATAGCCACATACCGGTCGATATATCCCTCGCGCTCCAGGCGTTTGATGCGTTCATGAACGGGGGTTTTCGAGAGGTTAATCTGCTGCCCAATCTTCAGATTGGTCAGGTGAGCGTCTTCCTGAAGGAGGGCAAGAATCTGACGGTCTGTTTTATCGAGCATTTAAGTAAGGAGCGAAAGGTAAAGGGTGAAGCGAAAACGGTTCTGTTTAGAATAAGGGTTTATACGCATTTTCAGACTATTATCTGGCATAATACCTATTTTACAGACCAAAAATCCGATTTTTTCCTCATATATAGAAATTGGTTATAGACCCGTACTTTTGTGCCATCAAATTACACTTCATCAAAAACAGCCTCACGATCATGGTAATTGGTGTTCCCAAAGAAATAAAAAACAACGAAAACCGCGTAGCCCTTACGCCAGCGGGCGTGGCCGAACTTCGCAAGAATGGCCACACCGTTTATGTACAGGTTAATGCCGGTGAAGACAGCGGCTTTGAAGACGAGGAATACATTGCGGCCGGTGCCACTATGCTCCCCTCCATTGACGAGGTTTATCGCATTGCCGAGATGATTATGAAGGTGAAGGAGCCAATTGCCTCCGAATACAACCTCATCAAAGAAAATCAACTGCTGTTTACCTATTTCCACTTTGCCTCGTCGGAAGAGCTGACCCACGCCATGATCCAAAAGGGGGCGGTTGGCCTCGCGTACGAACCCGTGGAAAAAAGCGACCGGAGCCTGCCTTTGCTGGTTCCGATGTCGGAAGTGGCCGGTCGGATGGCGGTGCAGGAGGGAGCCAAATACCTCGAAAAACCGCTGAAAGGCCGGGGCATTCTGCTTGGTGGCGTGCCGGGGGTGAAACCCGCCAACGTCCTGATTCTGGGCGGTGGTATTGTGGGAACACAGGCCGCTAAAATGGCTGCCGGTTTGGGTGCCCACGTCACGATCATGGACGTGAACCTGCCGCGGTTACGCTATCTCTCCGACATTATGCCAGAGAACGTGGACACGATGATGTCGAACGAGTACAACATCCGGGCCGAAATCAGGCACTCCGACCTGATTGTTGGAGCCGTGTTGATTCCCCGTGCCAAAGCCCCTCACCTCATCACCCGCGACATGCTGAAACTGATGCGCAAGGGTACAGTTTTGGTGGATGTGGCAGTGGATCAGGGCGGTTGCATTGAAACCTGCTCACCCACTACGCACGAAAATCCGACGTTTATCATCGACGACGTAGTTCACTATTGCGTGGCCAACATGCCTGGCGCTGTGCCTTACACCTCGACGGTAGCCCTTACCAATGCAACCCTCCCCTACGCGCTGCAACTGGCCAACAAAGGCTGGCAACAAGCCTGCCGTGAGAATGCCGAACTGAAAGTCGGGCTGAATGTGGTGGAAGGCAAAGTGGTCTATAAAGGCGTTGCCGATGCCTGGGACTTGCCGCTTGTTGAGGTTGACGAGTTGTTGTGGCCCGAAGAAGAAATCGTTTAACGAACTGCCTGATACCCATAAGATTGGTGTGCATGGGCTGATCCGACAACGGATTGGCCCATTTTTGTTTACCTTTCCTTAAAAAACCCGTGAAAACTACCGCCCACTGTTGCCTGCTGATCCTTTCATTTATGCTGGGAACAACCTCATCCACAACGGCCCAAACCCCCGGCGATGCCTTTATCATTGGCGATATGCTGCCCAATGCCCCCGAACTGGCTCCGCGAGGGGCCTTCGGGGTTGGTGTGCGAACCCTGAAACTGGTTCACCCGGCGCAGGTGGATGTGCTGCATATGAAAGACGGCAAACCCGCGATTTATGACCGCCCGCTGACGCTTGAAATCTGGTATCCGGCGCGTATTTCCGCTAACAAACCAGCTATCGTGACCTACGAAGAAGTGCTGGGCCGATCGAACGATCCCAAACGACCTCTCATTCCGTTCACGTTCACAGGCCGGGCCAGTCGCGATGCCGACTCCGACCCCAGCGGGGGCGTTTATCCACTCATTATCGTCTCGCACGGCTACCCTGGGTCGCGCCTATTGTTAACCTACCTGACCGAAAACCTGGCCTCCAAAGGCTACGTTGTGGTGGCTATTGACCATACCGAATCGACCTACCGCGATTTGGCCGGTTTCCCCAGCACCTTGCTAAATCGCTCGCTCGATGATCTGTTCGTGCTGAACGAAATGGCCCGCCTGAGTACCAAAACCAGCAGCTCGTTTCTGGCGGGTTTGCTCGATGCCAACAACACGGCTCTGATTGGTTATTCGATGGGGGGGTATGGGGCACTCAACGTGGTGGGGGCCGGATATAGCCCGCAGGCCATGAAACTGTTTGGGCAAACCACTGGCGGCAGCACCGCGCTTGAACCCCGCACGATGGCCTCGCCAACCTATAAAGCCTCGCTCGATTCGCGGATCAAGGCCGTGGTTGCGTTTGCGCCCTGGGGTATGGAACGGGGCGTATGGGATGCCACCGGACTGGCGGGTCTCACGGTGCCAACCTTGTTTGTGGCCGGGAGTAAAGACGATGTGTCGGGTTACGAAAAAGGCATAAAAGCCATTTATGACGGGGCCATCAACGCCGACCGCTATTTGCTGACCTACGTCAACGCCCGGCACAACACGGCTCCCAATCCGCCACCAATAGAGTCGACGAAGCCCGGTGTTGCCCCGGAAGAATACATGCACTTTGCCGAACCCGCCTGGAATGAGAATCGGATCAACAACATCAACCAGCATTTCGTAACGGCATTTCTGGGGAGTCTCCTGAAAAAACTCGACTATACCCGGTATCTCAATCTCCCCGAAACCGACGCTGCCGGGCCGTGGACGGGCTTCAAACCCCGCATGTCGGTCGGGCTGGAAATGCGCCACGCAAAGCCGTAGCAAAGATCACGTCTCCACCACGCCAAACACTCGCTCCGGCGAGTGGCCGTCGGCCAGCAGAAACCCGTTGGGAGTTAGGTTGGTGAACTCCTTGAAATCGCGCACCAGGTGCTGATAATCATAGTAACCCAATTCCAGCGCAACGCTCAACCAGTCTTTGGCAGGTTGAGCGTTTTTGATTTTCATGGCATTCCCGAAGCGGGCAATGCGGGCATAGAGCTTGGGACTTACCCCCTCGCGTTCCATAAACTGCCGGTAAAATTGTCGTTGACTCAGGCAGGCCTGATCAGCTAACCAATCCAAGGACATGGTGCCGGGTTGTTGCAACAGAAACCGACTCACTTTGTCGATGGGCCGCAACTCTTTCCGTTTCGACCTGTTGACCAAATACAACAGAAAATCCTCCACAATCGGGATCATTTCGGTGTAGTGCCGACTGTAACTCAGCCGCTCATTCACTAATCGGACCTCCGTGGAAAACACACCTTCGGCATCCACAAAGGAGTTGGTCAGTTCGTGGCTCGGAATACCCGTCAGGCGAAACAGGGCACCCGGCTGAAATTGCACCTGGAACACCATAAAGTCGCGCCCCACGTGCCGGTTCGTTACTATCGAGTATTGACCGTTCAGGGTAGACG
>JAJAYX010000064.1 GCA_026785985.1 Rudanella sp.
CGGAGTTGCCCACCTTTCCGAAAATATCGGGCCGGATGGCGGGGTCTTCGCCGTAGAGCGTGACCGAATCGAAGGCCGTGGAGAGCCGTTTGGCGGGCATATTCTGCGAGACATAATGGAACCGGCGGTTGGTGCGTTCGGGGCCACCCTCGCCCGCAAACATGCGCGTAGGGTCTTCGCCCTCCCGTTTGAGCGGGAACACACCAGCCGCATAGGGGAACTCGCCCGGCACATTTTCGGTCAGGAGCCAGCGCAACACATCACCCCAGTCACTGTATTTGGGCAGGCTCACTTTTGGGATTTTCAGGTGCGACAGCGTCTCCACATACAGCGGTTGCCGAATCACTTTGTCGCGGACTTTATACTCGTAAAATTCCGCCCTGTAGCGTTGCTGCATGGCGGGCCACCCCTGCAACAGGGCGCGGCAATCGGGGTGCAGCCGGGCTTCGAGGGTAGCGTAAAGGTGTTGCAATTCGGTTTTCAACTGACTGTCTTCCAGTTGGGTCAACGTCCCATCAATCTGGTATAGTTGCCGGGCAAGGGTGGTTTGCTCCTGCACAAACTGAACATATCGGCGGCTTTCCTCCACAATCTCAGCCAGATACCGAACCCGATCGCCGGGTATAATAGAAGCGGGGGAGGCAAGGGTCTTTACGGTTCCCGCCCTTTCAAATTCTTTCCCTTCGCCCAACAAATCCACTACCCGCTCAAACAACTCATTCATCCCCCCGTCGTTGAATTGGGCGGCAATGGTGCCCACAATGGGCAGTTGCTCGTCAGGGTTGTACCAGTTGTTGTGATTGCGCAGGTATTGCTTGCGAACATCGCGGAGGGCATCCAGAGAACCCCGCTTGTCGAACTTGTTGATGGCGATTATGTCGGCAAAGTCGAGCATGTCGATTTTTTCGAGTTGGGTAGCCGCGCCATATTCTGCCGTCATCACATACAAGGTTTTATCGGCGTGATCGGTGATTTCGGTGTCGGATTGCCCAATGCCCGATGTTTCCACGATAATCAGGTCGAACCGGGCGGCTTTGCACACGTCGATAGCATCCTGAACGTGCTTGCTCAGGGCTAAATTCGACTGCCGGGTAGCCAGCGACCGCATATAAACTCGCGGGTTATGAATGGCATTCATACGGATTCGGTCGCCGAGCAGGGCACCCCCCGTTTTGCGTTTCGAGGGATCAACCGAGATGATGGCCAGCGTTTTATCGGGGAACGTCCGTAAATACCGCAACACCAGTTCATCCACTAACGATGATTTTCCGGCCCCTCCCGTTCCGGTGATGCCAAGGACAGGGGATTGCCGTAGAGACGCAAAATTTTGCGTCTCCTGTCCGTCAGCAACAGAGATTGGATTTTGCTGATTCACCCGTTGCTGACGCGAGTGAGACGCAAAATTTTGCATCTCTACAACAATCCCCATTTCTGCCATTGTAATTAGGCGGGGGATATCTTCTACCGTGATTTGATCGACGCGGTCGAGGGGGGGGAGTTCAAAATCGCATTGGCGCAGGAGGTCGTCGATCATGCCTTGCAGCCCCATCGAGCGGCCATCGTCGGGACTGTAGATCCGGGCGATGCCGTAGCGGTGCAGTTCTTCGATTTCGGTGGGTAAAATGGTGCCCCCTCCACCGCCGAAAATCTTGATGTGGCCCGCGCCCCGTTCCTCGAGCAGGTCATACATGTATTTGAAAAACTCAACGTGACCGCCCTGATAACTGGTAATGGCAATACCCTGCACGTCTTCCTGAATGGCGCAATCGACAATTTCGGCCACGGATCGGTTGTGGCCAAGGTGAATGACTTCAGCTCCTGACGACTGCATCAATCGGCGCATCAGGTTAATGGCCGCATCGTGCCCATCGAAAAGGGAGGCAGCTGTAACGATGCGTACTTTATGTTGAAGGCCCTTTTGTTGGGGCTTTTGGGGCTGCAGGTCGGTTGTTATCATGGTTGAGCAGGCGTAAATGCTGGCTAATAAAATTTATGGGACAAAAATACGGAGTTTATGGACAATCAGTGGATAGTAGCCGGTTCACTTATTACCTTTATAGGGTAACGAACACCCACTAAACTCATGAACCATTTTCTACGTTTCACTCTCTTTTTTGTCTGCCCATTTGTGGCACTGGCCCAACCCGCTTTCGTTCCCAACTACGAGGAACAGCAAGTGGGGTATTATTCGCTCCCTGACCCACTACAACTGCCAAAAGGCAAGCGCATTACGACAACCCAACAGTGGGAAACGCAACGCGCTTACTGGCTCGGTCAGTTTGCCGAACACGTCTATGGCCGAACGCCTGCGCAACCAGTGACGCTTCGTTATGAAACCTGTAATGAGGTTTCAGACGCGCGGGGCGGCAAAGCAATTCGGAAGCAGATTGCGATCCATTTTGTCGAATACCCCCAACTGCCGCCCATCGAATTACTGCTCTATATCCCGAAAAAATTGGCGGAGTCGGTCCCAAATAAGCCAGTACCCGTATTTCTGGGCCTGAATTTTTGCGGTAATCACTGCGTCAGCACCGAAACCGACCTGCCCCTCTCCGACCGTTGGGTTGATAACACCATTGGCGATGTGTCGGAACGCAATCGCAACGGAGAACCGCGTGCCACCCCAAAAAGCCGGGGTACGCAGGCTCGCCGGTGGCCCATCGACACAATTTTAGCCCGTGGCTACGCGCTGGCAACGGCCTACTACGGGGATATTGAACCTGACCACGTGGATGGTTGGAAAACAGGCATCCGCTCTGTGCTGGGTGATTCTACGCCCGGCTCC
>JAJAYX010000065.1 GCA_026785985.1 Rudanella sp.
CTAACTGATAATCAAAGGAAAGTAGTTCCGCGTGTTTGCGTACAATAGCTTGTTGGGTGCGGGTCTATAAATTGGCTTCCACTTCGGCGTTTCGGTCGACAGGTTGCGGGCCGCCGAGGTCAGGTTTTTGCCCGTTCGGCGGGTTCCGGCTGACAATTTGAACGCTCAGGTTAGGCAGATTTAGGTTTGTGAATCAGCATTTTGGCGACAAGCCAGCTGCTCCGATAGTTGGGTCTAGAAAAAATACAGCAATACAAAATGCAAAGCGCGTATTTTGTATTGAAAGTGCGTCAATCGGTGAGTTAGCCACTATTTTAAACCTTTTCGTAATGATACAAATCAATAAACGTTCGGTTGCTTCCATTGGAGTAATATTCTTTTTGATTCCTGTTTTGTTTTTTGCTCTTTGGATTCATGCTTGTAATCAAACCAGCGGCTATCCTGAAAACGTCGAGTTGTATCAGAGTTATTTGCCGTCAGTGTTAAAGGGACGTTTTACAACCACTGTACTGTCGCTTGTTTTGTGTGTACTAGCTATTGGCCTAAATATGGGGAGTTTGAACAGTTCTAATAAATTTCTGAAAACTGTCTCCTGGTTTACGGTTATAGCAGGCGGATTGTTAGGGTTTTTAAATCTTTTTTCAATAATGTAGCCAATGGCCGCTTTGGCTAAAGTGAGTTGGGCAGGTCACCTGTGACAAGGGAGCCACCCCGACAGGTTGGCTTCAACAGGCTAGTCGGGTCGTTTGCGACAAGCCACCCGGCTTGACAAGGCTCGGTGGACAGCAATCGGCCCAAAACCAGGCTCGGCTTTACTTGGAAAATGCGTTGTGTGCGCTGTGCGTGGGGCGGGTTACCGCTGACAAGATGCTCGCCGGTTGGGAGAGTTTTCAGCCCAACTGACAAAGGGTGTAAAGGTGCAGCCGATTCGCCTGACCAAGATCACCTCCACACCATCAGCCCTTTGGGTTGTTGGGTGTTCGTCCACAAAGTGTCTGCATTTCCGGGTCGCGGGCGACAGGTTGCAGGCCGCGAGGTCAGGTTTTTTGCTTGCATTTTCGGGTTTCGGGCAACACAGGGAACCTGTGCGCCGGAGCGACCCCGGTTAGGAGAAGAATTAGGCAGTAAGGATCAGTTTGCCAATTTGTCGGCGCAGTCGTTTTAGTACTTTTGGGTAGTCGTCAGCATCACTTTCAGAGGTGCTGATTGCCATTTTGAACAAATCACTGAATAAGGTAGCTTCGTCTATGTAAACCTCAGTGGCGTTTCGTTTCAGAAAATCGTATAACGCGACTACCCCTATACGCTTATTACCGTTCAAAAACGGATGGTTTTTGATAAGAGCATAAAACAGGTAAGCCGCTTTTTCAGCTAAAGACGGGTAGAGTTCGCGGCCAAAATAGATACCCCGAACCTGTTCAAGTATGCCTTCCAGTTTGCCGGGGTAACGAGTTTGAAAAGGTGGAATATCCTCAGTAAACACCTCACGTAGAGCAATCAGGTCGGCAACAATCAATTCAAAGTCGGTAACAGTTAGATACTCAACGTTTACGGCCTTTCTTGTCATATTCGGCTAACTGATTTAAGACCGGCGCTAATTTGCGTATCTCAGTTCGCGTGACTCGTTGCGGAGAACTACCAACTGTCCGCTTATGATAGATTTCAGAAGGTTTAGGCTTTACAGATGCGGAGGTAGTAGGCGGTTTCTCCCATTTTTGAATTTTACCAGCCGCATCGTGAATAATCAGGGCATGGCCTTTAGCGACGAGTTTACGGCCATCGGCAATAGCATCTTGTTTGAGATGGAAGGTTTTTTTAGGCTTACTGCGTCCTTCTGTCTGCAACGCCCATTTTCCGTCTCGTTTCACGATATGTACCTTTTTCGTGGTCATGTTGTAAAGATAAGCCAAAACAGTCTTATTGTGGTTATGCAGGCTACCGGCCGCAAGGTCAGGTCGGCAGCCCAACCGGCCATGTGTGTAAAGGCTCCTGCGTCGCCATCACCATATGGGGGTGTTGGGTGCAACTTCCAAAAACCCTCCCATTTTCAGCATTCGAGCAACACAATCCCTTCTCCTGTTTGGCAGATTGCGCGTGTTCGTTTTAGGATTTTGGCTGATAGCCGCCCCTCCTTTTATGGAATCCCCTAATCAGCCCATCTTATCCCAAAGCTCGACGCGCTACCCCATCCAAATTCTGGTTTGTCTTTCGCTTTTGGTAGAGTGTTGTCATCCCAAAACGGCATCAACGATTGTCTCTGCCACTGAGGATTTTACCTGTCAAGTCGGGTTTGATGGCAATTGCTCATAATGAGTATGGCAACGACGGGGCAATCCCACCGATCAACAGTCTTAACCACCGACTTATGATCGTCAGTACTCAAAAAGTAGTGTAGCGGCTTTTCGATAGTGGTCATGTTCGCAAGCCGATGGTACGCAAGGTTGCCGGGAAACCCGGCCTATACGGACACAGCAACATAGCGTCGGCATAGCTTATTCGACTCCGTCGGTAAAACAATCCTGTTAAAACAGTGTTAGTAAGAGAGGTTTCACAATTCGACTAAATAATTAGATTATATCTGGTTAGTCGAGTATTGACCGAATCGCCTGTCACTCAACGCTATGAAGGATAATTTACCGTATCGCCGATCCTGTCGGCTTTTTCTGTTATGTCTTCTTTGGGGTACGCTACTTAGCTCTACTCTGCTGGCTCAGACCACCGGCCGCATGGTGACAGGAACCGTGCGCGATGAGAAAAACACGGCGATTCCGGGCGTAAACATCGATATCAAAGGAACCGGAACGCCGGACCGACCCA
>JAJAYX010000066.1 GCA_026785985.1 Rudanella sp.
CCTCAACTGTGTTCTTCTGTTGTGGGTTAACGTACAGATAATCAACGTTGACACGATAAGGCATACTAATCGAATAGAGTTTGTGGAGTTCAACGAAAACCTAAAACATAATCAGTATGGCATCGTTCATGGATCGCGTATCGGATTTCTTTAATGGAAACGACGCAGACACCGGAGAAGGCTTGAAAAGTCTGTTTATCTCGGAATTGAAAGACATTTATTATGCCGAAGGTCAGGCGATCGACACACTGGGCGATCAGGCTGACGCGGCAACTACCGACGAAGTGCGGGCCGCTTTTCTGCATCATCAGGAGGAATCGCGCAATCAGCGGATTCGTTTAGAGCGCGTTTTCGACAGTTTGGGTATCTCGGCAGACGAAGGATCGTGCGATGCTATTGATGGCCTCGTGAATGATGCTGGCCGGGTTGTGTCGAACACCGAATCGGGTTCGTCAACGCGGGATACCGGTCTGATTATGGCCGCACAGAAAGTGGAACATCACGAGATTGCGTCGTATGGTTCGGTGGGGCGGAACGAGTGGGGTTCAAGGGTATAAAGACGGTTTAAAGGGCCGGCCCTATTGAATTGGCATCCTGAATGATTGCCAGGTGACCATTTGCCATTGATTGCCCTTTTTCACGTAGGCATCGGTGTACCGCAGTTTAAGGTCGTTATTCTTACCGTCGACAAGGGGTCTTTTAATGTAGCACACGCCGTTAACGATGGCTGTCTTTCCGTAGAGCCTGATTTTTTGCTCCTGAACGTCAATTGAATTATACGTCGAATTTCCGTCTTTGATTGACTGAATATACGTCTGTTTGTTGTCCACATTACCGTTGGAGTGAACATACACCATGTCGTCTGCGAGGAGTTGATTTAGGACATCCGCATTTTTGGCCACCTGAGCGTCAAAGCGGGCTTTCTCTGCCGCAGCAACGGCCTTTTCATCTGCCGATTGTGCTTTAGCAACTGTTAGGGAAAGTAGTAGGGCAAGCGTAAGGAAAAGACGCATAGTTTTGTCGATAAGAGTAAAAATCCAACGTTCGATGGCCATCATCCAACGTCTTTACAGTAAGTCATTTCCAGCCGGATTCTAATTGGCGAATTTCGATGGAGCGGAGTGATTTTCCGAAAAACTCCAGTTGGGGTTTGGTCGAAGCCGGGAAAATCTGGTTAGTAAGCGTAACGGGTTCTTGGCCCTCCACAAACACCTCAACCGATGCCCGATCCACAACAATGTGCAACGTTAGCTGAGGGCGTGGAGCAGTGGGGTTGGAGGAAGACGAAACAACAAATGGGGCCGTGGTTCGGGCCGCAAACTTGGGGTTGTTCGTCAATTTTCCCGATTTTGTGCGATCCACATAAATCTCCTGCCGGGTTGAATCATACCCGATTACGGTCTCCTCGTTCGGACCGGTTTTCAGCCGCACTCCAAAGTTGCCCATGCTCCCCCGAATCATCAATTCATACGCATCAGCGTCGTTAACAAACTCGTTGGCTTCTTTGGTGTGGTCGATACCTTTGATGACCGAAATCTGGGTTTCATTCCCCTGAATCGCCTTTATTTCGTCGGCCAGTGTTTGGTGCAACACATAACCAGTGGCGGTTTTGCGAAGGGACAATTGGCGCGGCAGGGTCATGCTTCCCCGAAATGGCGAGGTGGGTATGTCGTTGGCATACTGCCAGTTGTTCATCCAGCCAATGGTAACGGGGCGGTCGAGATTGTTGATCTGAATGGCTGCGTAATAGTCTTTGCCGTAATCGAGAAAGCGGGTGACAGTGTCCTGCGGCACGAATTTTTTGCCATCGAAATCGCCCACGAAATATTGCATACCGGAGCCACCAGCCACGGCACCGTCGCCCACCGAGACGAGCATTACCCACTTTTTGGTTCTCCCGGTGCTATCGTCCTCAACAGGAACCGGCATCAGGGCGGGGCATTCCCAAATGCCCAACGCCTTGTTCCGCACCGAAAAACTGCCCACCTCCGACCAGTTTTTCAGGTCGGATGATTGATAAAACAGCGCCTTTTGCTCCTGCGGTAACATCACCGACATCACCCACCGCCCCGACGGTTCGTGCCAGAACACATTCGGGTCGCGGAAATCGGGTTGTTGCCGGTCGATAATGGGGTTGCCCGCGTATTTGATCCAGGTGCGGCCATTGTCTATACTGTAGGCCAGAAACTGACTCTGATTTCCTTTCCGATGGCCGGTATAAACAGCCACCATCGGCACCTTACCTTCACTTCCGAATCCGCTGGTATTACGCTCATCTACCACTACAGATCCCGAAAACGCCATCACCGTATCTTCGGTGATGGCCGGGGCCAGTTCTTTCCAGTGCATCAGGTCGTTGCTCACAGCATGGCCCCAAGTCATGTGGCCCCATTGAATACCGAGCGGGTTGTACTGAAAAAATAAATGGTATTCACCGTCGTAAAAGACCAGCCCGTTGGGATCGTTGGCCCAGTTTTGCCGGGGCGAAAAATGCACCTGATTCCGAAACGGCTGGTTATAGGCGGTGTCCGTCTGGGCAACGACAGGCTGTATCAGGAAAAAGGGCAACAAGCCGAACAGGCGAAGTGCAAAACGAAGCATAGCATTTTTGTTATTGCAGAATTACACTCTTGCTCGGTAGAGCATCAGCGTACCGTAGTTACTTATTTTTCAATGACCCGCAGAAACGAGTATTCATGATATTGACATACTCTTCAATGGCAGGCAACCCCATCTCGGCCCGACGTTTGTTCAGGTTGTCAGGGTCTTCTACAGGCTTTGGCATATAGCTCGTCTGGTCGGCGTTGAGGGTCATTTGTGTATCATAGACCTGGGACTCTCCCGGCCTACCGCTTTAACTTCAATCGTATCTATCTTTGCTCCTTTGTTGGTCAGTTCGGCGATTTTGTTCCGCCATTTCTGGTCGTCCTTCACCAGCGAATCCAATAGCCGATAAACATGAGGAAGTTTGAGGGCAGCTATTCGCTCATTCTCCAGCCGAGTCGCTTTACTGACGAGTTCCTGCCAGCGCGAATCGGCATACAGCCCTTTTAAATCCACATCCGATTTTCAAATGTCCCGTGTTATCCCAACCATCATCAAGCGACTGATTCAGCCAGCCAAACGCCTGATCTGCCTGATTGGCTAAGGCTGCTGCACAAGCAGCATTGTACAAGTCGAACGAACCCGGTTTTTTCTCTGCAAAAGCCTGATTATAAAGACTAATCGACTGATCGTACTGCTTCTTTTGGTACGATTCATATGCCTGAGACACCAGCGATTTGGTCTCCTGAGCGTAAAGCGTCGAAACAAGACACGCGAGAATGACAATAAGACTCAGGCGCATAGTGAACAGGATTTGAAGTAGTACAATCCGATTTACTGCTCCTTCATGCAGTTGTCAATCTTCATGTCGGGAAGTTTTTTCTTGGCGGTAGACTCCGTCACCTCTGTCAAAACCAGCTTTTGCGTCATGAGCCGCGTTTTCATATCGCCCTGTATATAATACACTTTGTTGGCTTCCACATCAAGGCTAAGAACCTCCTTATCGGGAATGCTGAGACCACCAGCCACTGTTGAAAAATCAACTTTACCTGGCTTCAGTTTAGACACAAAATACCGCTTGTTGCTGAGTCGGCACAACTCGGCACCATTGGCCCGGACGGTAAAATTGACACCAGCCCCCGCTATTTGGGTTATTCGGTAGAACACGACCGTAGCCATATCGGGAGTGGGAGCCGGGATTTCCTGGGCAAAACTGAGGGTTGAGAAGCCAAGCAGGCAGGTAAATAGGTAAAGTGCGTTACGCATCATGATACAATTAATTGGTTAACCGTTTATTTGGTAAAGAAAGCGTTTTTTAACTCAAAATCCCAGTAGTGCTGAGTGGCACGACCGCCGGGCGGGCCCGTCAAAGTCGTGCTACCACTATTCTATGCCACAGACTCAGAATACCTCCCGCGCAATTTTGGCCACGTTGTCCGCTTTGCCCATCGTATAATAATGGAGAACGGGTGCGCCACCAGCCATTAGCTCGCGGGATTGCTGAATGCCCCACTCAATGCCCACCTGCCGAACCTGCGTGTCGTTTTCGCACGCTTCAACGGCTTTCACCAGGTCGTCGGGCATGTGTAGGTGGAAAATTCGGGGCAGAATTTCTAATTGTCGGCGGGTGCTGAGGGGTTTCAAGCCCGGAATAATCGGGATGGTGATGCCGTGTTCGCGACACCGGGCCACAAAATCGAAATAGCGGGCATTGTCGAAAAACATCTGGGTGACCATGTAGTCGGCTCCCTTGTCAATTTTTTTCTTCATAAAATCGAAGTCCGTATCGTGGTCAATGGCCTCAAAATGTTTTTCGGGGTAAGCGGCCACGCCAATACAGAAACTACTGGGAGCCAGAGCGGTATCTTCTTCGTGCAGGTAAATTCCCTGGTTCATGTTCGTGACCTGCTCCACCAGTTCACTGGCGTAGGAGTAGCCGTTTTCTTTGGCCTTGAAGGTATTGAAGGGTTTGGCCGGATCGCCCCGCAGCACCAGCACATTGTCGATGCCCAGGTAGTGCAGGTCGATCAAAAAATCTTCGGTTTCATCGCGGCTGAAGCCCCCACACAACACGTGTGGCACAGCATCGACCCCAAATCGGTGCATAATGGCCGAACAGATGCCAACTGTGCCAGGGCGTTTGCGGGTCACGATTTTCTGGATAGTACCGTCGGGCAGGGGTCGCTCAATATATTCTTCGCGATGGTAGGTCACGTCGATAAACGGCGGTTTGTACTCCATCAGCGGCTCAATATTGTCGAGCAGGTTTTTAAGTGTATCGCCTTTAATGGGCGGAATTACTTCAATCGAGAAGATTGTCTTCCCGTTTGCGTTACGAATATGGTCAGTGATTTTGGTCATGCTATCCTAATTGATGCCAGTCTTCCTGGCTAATACCCGCCTGTTTGAGTAAGCGATGAAGTAAACCCACCGAAATATCGCCCTGGTGGGGATTGGGGATGGTTAGCTTGAGAGAGCCTTTCACCATGTACTGATATTTACCACCAGACTCAGGGCCAACAAACCCCGCTTTGCGGAGCATTTTGATAAATTCAGCCCGACTAATAGCACGAAGTGGAGGCATATTAAGCGGCTTCGATAACAGGATTAAGGTCAATTTCGTCAACAACGGGCAAACTATGACCGTGCCTGACACCAACAATAATCCAGCCTTCCAGTACATCAATGAGTTGTTCCCGGCACGATTCTAACGTATCGCCGTAAGCTACGATGCCATCGAAACCAGGAATTTCGGCATAGAATGTACCATCCTCGAGTTCGTAATGCGCCTTCCGTAAGACGCTCTGTATGTATTCGGCGATCATAGATAAGGAATTCGTTTATCCAGCAAAACTAACTCAATTCAACCATACCTGCATATAAAAACCCCTGGCAAGACCGTTGCTCCAGGGCTGCACATTGATTTGCCCCATTGCACTACCCGAATGGGACTTGCGCTCGTGCAGCTTCGGCACTAACCAGCCGATGATTGACCCCACAGCCGCCCCCACAATCAGGTCGCTGGGGTAGTGTTTGCCCGCTTCGTAGCGCATTACGGCGGTAGTCGTGGCTAAGGCCAGTGACCCTACCCAAACCACCGGCTTCAACTTCGAGACTGGAAAATAATGCCCGAACACTGTGGAGGCAAACACCGCCGAGGTAAACGCCCCCGCTGAATGGCCCGAAAAAAAAGATCGGCGGGCATCTTTACCCAGTTTATCGGACAGGGGTGCCGCCGGGTTATAGACAAACGGCCGGGTTCGCTC
>JAJAYX010000067.1 GCA_026785985.1 Rudanella sp.
GGAAGGGTATGAACGCTGGGTAAGTGCGTTGCAAAAAGCTTAAGCTATCCAATGAACTTTTCTCTCCTTCCGTCTTTACAGAACTAACGGCTAACTTGCCGACTGAATACGCCAAAATTTTTCTTTCTAATGTCGAAACTAAATCTGACCCTCGCCGGGCCGTCGTACGGCGATAAAGCCTATTTTCCGTTCGTTGAGAAGGCCATTCAATACGAAGGTCGCGAATCGGACAACCCGCTTGCGTTTAAATTCTATGACCCCAGCCGGACTATTTTGGGCCGCCCCATGAAAGACCTGTTCCGGTTTGCCGTGGCCTATTGGCACACGTTCTGCGGCACTGGCAACGACCCATTCGGGCCGGGGGTGAAACATTTTCCGTGGGATGCTATCGCGGCTCAGGATCCGCTTGGAGCAGCATTCAACAAAGCCGATGCTGCTTTTGAGTTTATTACCAAAATGGGCATGGAGTTCTATTGTTTCCACGACACCGACGTGGCTCCCGAAGGCAAATCGAATAGTGAATTTGAAAGCAATTTCCGCAAGATTGTCGATTATCTGAAGCAGAAACAGGCCGCCAGCGGGGTGCAACTGCTGTGGGGAACGGCCAACCTGTTCTCGCACGAACGCTACATGAACGGGGCCAGCACTAATCCCGATTTCCACGTGCTGGCACATGGAGGCTGGCAGGTGAAGAACGCCATCGACGCAACCATCGAGTTGGGCGGGTCGGGCTACACGTTCTGGGGAGGCCGCGAGGGATATATGTCGTTGCTGAACACAAACATGAAGCGCGAGACCGAACACCTCGCTACGTTTCTGCAAATCAGCCGCGACTATGCCCGCAAGGAGGGTTTCAAAGGTGCCTTCTATATTGAGCCGAAGCCGATGGAGCCAACCAAGCACCAATACGATTTCGATGCGGCCACGGTGGTGGGTTTCCTGAACCGTCATGGGTTGCAGGACGATTTTGAGTTAAACGTCGAAACGAACCACGCGACTTTAGCCAGTCACACCTTTGCGCACGAGCTACAGGTGGCCGCCGACAACAACATGCTCGGCAGCATCGACGCGAACCGGGGCGACTACCAGAACGGTTGGGACACCGACCAGTTTCCGGTGGATGTGTATGAACTGACCGAGGCCATGCTGGTAATCCTGGAAGCGGGTGGTTTCAAATCGGGCGGGGTGAATTTCGATGCTAAAACCCGCCGGAACTCCACCGACCTTGAGGATATTTTCATTGCCCACATTGGCGGTATGGACACCTTTGCCCGGGCCGCCGTTGCCGCCGAAGCCATCCTCGGCAAGTCGAAGTACAAGCAACTGCGGGCCGACCGCTACGCCAGCTACGACAACGATGCCGGTGCTGCCTTTGAGCGGGGCGAGTTGACGCTGGAAGACCTCCGCCAATATGCCATCGACAATGGCGAACCAAAACAGCTCAGTGGCAAGCAGGAGTTATATGAAATGATTGTGAATCAGTATGTTTGATTTTCTCTTTAACCGCAAAGACCGAACCGGCAAGGGTTTCGCAAGGAACGCAAAGATAATTTTTCAACCTTCGCGTCAATTGTTGCCAGTCCGCCGATGCGTCTTTGCGGTTTACAACATTTCATCCCATGCACACGATATTCCTCACTACCGGCCTTCTGCTTCTTGCAATCTCCTCCCGTGTTTTCGCGCAGCAAGAGACGGCTATCAAACTTCCTGAACGGGGGCCGGTTGTGACTCTGACGGAGCACGGCCCCGAAGAAGTGGCCGTGCGAACCACGATTACTCATTTTTTCGAGGGGATGAATAAATCTGATACAATGCTGATTAAAAGCACCTTGATGGCTGGAATGCGATTGCAGGCGGTGGCTAATAAACAGGGGCAGGTGTCGGTGAAGGAAGATGACATCAGCAAGTTCATAGCCTCGGTGGGCAGAGCCAAACCCGGCTCTTTAGACGAGCGGTTAGGGGCCTACGACGTTAAAATCGACGGGGATTTAGCCACGGCTTTTACGCCCTACCAGTTTTGGTACAACGGTCAACAGAGCCACTGCGGGGCCAACGCTTTCACGCTTGTTCGAGTTGACGGTGCCTGGAAAGTGCAGACTATTATTGATACGCGACGGAAGTGTAATTAGCCCCACTTCGGATCCCGTTTTTCCAGAAATGCAGCCATACCTTCTTTTGCATCGTGGGTTTGCTGAATCTGCTGAAATTGTTCGTGTAAGAAAGCCTGCCACTCCACACGGGGCAGGCTTTTTAGTTGCTGATAAGCCCGAAGGCCAAACTGCATGGCAGTAGGCGAAAATTGCTTCAGTTCATCAACCAGATTTGCCAGGGCGGTTTCCAAATGATCGTTGATAACAACATCGGTTACTAAACCGAGGGCGAGTGCCTCGGGGGCAGCAACCTTGCGCCCACGCAGACACCAGTCCATAGCAGTGCGGGCGGGCATAATTTCCAGTAAGCTTGCCATCACCTGGAACGGAAACAGGCCCCGCTTCACCTCCGGCAAGCTGAACGTGGCCGACTCCACCGCTACGACGTGTGTGCAACCAGCCACCAACAAAAAACCGCCCGCCAACACCGGCCCTTGAATCTGCCCAATACAGGGTTTGTGCAACCCGGCCATCAATTCGCCCAACCGCACCGGCCCCGATGGTTCGGGAACGGTGACGATTTCGGTGTTGCCTTCCGAACCGTCGGACCGCGACAGGCTTTTGAGGTCCATTCCGGCACAAAACACGTTGCCTTCTGCCGCCAAGACCACAATCCAAATGTCGGGTGTGTAGTGTGCGTAGGCCAATACAAACGCCAGTTCGTTGAGCAACGCAGTGTTTAGTGCGTTCTTTTTTTCAGGCCGATTCAGGCGAATAGTCAGCACATGATCGGTTTCGGTAACGATCAGGTATCGGAAGATAATCTGGAGGCCGTTTTCGACCTGAGCGGGGGTATAGAGCATAGGTATCAGGAATTAAATCACAAATGACGTGTAACTACACTAAAACTACAGGTTTCGATGTTGGTTTATCAGACACAACTTTACTAAACCCTCTCTGCATCATAAAAACTTATACCCTGCTCGCGCTGCTGTGCCTGATGGCC
>JAJAYX010000068.1 GCA_026785985.1 Rudanella sp.
GCATTGTAATGCTCAACCCCTTCAGCGTCGTTCTGATCCCGTCTTTTATATCCTGGAAGTAGGCCATTTGTGTCAATGAGTGATTGAGCGAATGAGTGATTGAGTGAATGAACAGTCCGCCTTGGAGATTTACTCAATCGCTCATTTACTCAATAGGTAACTCAATAAATAGAAGGAAACCGGTTTGGTTCCGCTTCGTGCATGATTTCATAGACTGCATCCACCACATCTTCGGCACTTGGTTTGGAATAATAGTCACCGTCGGAGCCGTAGGGCGGGCGGTGGGCTTTGGCTGTCAGGGTGCGGGGTGCCGAGTCTAAATACCGATAAGCCTGCTGACCTTCAACCACTTGCTGCATCATATAGGCCGTGGCGCCACCCGGAAAATCCTCGTCGGCAAATAGCACCCGGTTTGTTTTTTTGATCGACTCCACAATCTTGTGGTTCACATCAAACGGCAGTAATGACTGAATATCAATCACTTCCACGCTGATACCAATGTCGTCAAGTTGCGTGGCAGCATCCAGAATAATCCGGCACATCGAACCATAGGTAACAATGGTCACGTCGGTGCCTTCGCGGAGGGTTTCGGGAACGCCAAGCGGCAAACACATCGTATCTAAATTCTGGGGGAGCCGCTCTTTCAGGCGATAGCCGTTCAGGCATTCCACCACCAGAGCGGGATCGTCGCCTTTAATCAGCGTATTGTAAAACCCTGCCGCCTGAGTCATATTGCGTGGCACGAGCACATGCAAACCCCGCAAACTGTTGATCATGGCTCCCATTGGCGAACCGGAGTGCCAGATACCTTCGAGCCGGTGGCCTCGCGTTCTGACAATCAGCGGGGCTTTTTGCCCGCCCTTTGTGCGATACTGTAGCGAGGCTAAATCGTCGGTGAGGGTGGCAAGGGCGTAAAAAATATAATCGAAATACTGGATCTCTGTAATGGGCCGCAACCCGCGCATCGCCAGCCCGATTCCCTGCCCGATGATGCTGGTTTCGCGAATGCCCGTGTCCGTGATACGCAGGTCGCTGTATTTTTCCTGCAAGCCGGCAAATCCCTGATTCACATCACCAATGTGACCAACATCTTCACCCATGGCCACCACACGCGGGTCGCGCCCGAAGAGGTTATCAAAGTAATGTTGCATCAGCAAATAGCCATCCACAAAGGGGCTATCGTCGGCGTATGTTGGCGTTACGGCCTGCACCAGCATTGGCGAATCGGGCGATTGGCTGTATAGGTGCGAGTTGAACCGGTCGGCGTTTTCCAGTTGGGTGCGTTGCAGCCAGGTCAGCAAGCTTGTGTGGGCGGGCGATTGCTCGCCCCGCAAAACCCGCAAGGCTTTTTTTATGGCTGCCGTCGAATCGCGCCGGAGTAGGGGAGTGGCCCGGCGCAGTTCTTCCCGGATCGCCATCAGTGCGGGGGCTTTGCTATGGTTACGGGCGGCCTGTTGCAACAAGTCAATGGCCTCGTCGCGGTCGCCCTGCATCGACTGCTGAAACGCGCTCCAGGCTGCGGCACGGGCGTTTTTGGCAACCTGAGTGCATTCCCGCTCAATCTGTTCCAGTTCGTCCCCGGTGGCATAGCCGTTGCTCAGAATCCACTGCCGAAAGTGTTTGTTGCAGTCGTGGGCGGCTTCCCAATCCAATCGTTCTCTTTTCTTATACCGCTCGTGCGATCCTGACGACGAGTGGCCCTGGGGTTGAGTAAGTTCCTGCACGTGAACCAAAACCGGCACATGTTCTTCCCGGCAAATTCGGGTAGCCTGCTGGTAGGTTTCCATCAGGGCCACATAATCCCAACCTTTGACGGTGAAAATCTCGAATCCTTTGTCGTCGGCATCGCGCTGAAAACCGGCCAGGGCTTTTGAGATGCTGGCTTTTGTGGTCTGGTATTCAACGGGTACAGAAATTCCGTAGCCATCGTCCCAGACTGACATTAAAAGTGGCACCTGCAACACCCCGGCTGCGTTCATACTTTCCCAGAACATTCCCTGCGAGGTGGAGGCATCGCCGATGGTGGCAAACGTAATTTCGTTGCCCCCTTTGGAGAAGCCCGCCATGGCGTGCAAATTGGTATTTTGGCGGTACAGCTTCGAGGCATAGGCCAATCCCAACGCCCGTGGAACCTGCCCGGCTGTGGGGGCAATATCGCAGACCGAGTTAAACGAATCGGTTTGGGTGCGCCACAGGCCCTGTTCGTCGAGCCATCGGGTGGCAAAGTGGCCGTTCATTGATCGACCGGCGGTGTTCGGATCGTGTTCAATGTCGGTATGGGCATATAATTGGGCGAAAAACTGCTGCCAGGGCAGTTCGCCGAGGGCAGCCACAAAGGTTTGATCGCGGTAATAACCCGACCGAAAATCCCCCCGTTGAAAGGCACGGGCAGCGGAAATCTGGGCAATTTCTTTACCATCGCCAAAAATGCCAAACTTGGCCCGTCCTCCCATCACATCGCGCCGACCCAGCAAACTTACCTGTCGGCTTTCGCAGGCAAGGCGGTAATCGGATAGAATTTTTTCGCGAGTCAGCATATCCGCTGTGCGCACATGTTCGTTTGCAATCACAGGACGTTTACAGATTAAAATTTGTTAAGACTGTTGATGAAGCACCCAGCGGCTTGCCGTTAAGAGGAAGTAAAAATAATATAAAACGAATCAGCTTTCAAAAAAACGATTTTTTGTGTTTCTTTGTTAGGCCATCGACAAGTCCAGAATATTTGGCAAGACTTTTGCAAAAGTTCTGTTTTATAAGGTGCAACAACCGTTTATCCAAAACATAAATTAAACAATTCAGATGAAAAAGTTTTTTTCACTTTTCGTAGCCATGTTTGTACTCGTGGCAGTTGGTTACGCTCAGAAGGGTGCTATCAAGTTTGAAAAAGAGACCCACGACTTTGGCAAAATCGAGCAGGGCAAGCCCGCTACCTATATGTTTAAGTTCAAGAACACGGGCAAAGAGCCAATCTTTATCTCGGATGCTGCTGCTTCATGTGGTTGCACCAAGCCAAGCTGGACTAAGGAGGCCGTCATGCCAGGTCAGTCGGGTTCGGTTTCCGCTACGTACAATGCAGCCGCCGGTGGTGGTTTCAACAAGTCGGTAACGGTTACCAGCAACGCCGAAACGCCAACCGTAGTACTTTACCTGAAAGGCGAAGTCGTTAGCAAAGAGGCTCTGGAAACGGCCGGTGCTACATCACCGAAAGTTGCTCCTGACAAGAAAAAAGGAACAAAATAAGACGTTTAGAGTAAAGACAGCAGACCACGGTCTGCTGTCATTTATTCAGCATTATAGGTAACACGCTAAGGGTTAATTGATCGCGTAGTGCCGAAAGGCATCTGGCATTTACCGGATGCCTTTTTTTATGCCCGTTTCCCCCGTTCTACAACCATTCCTGTAGCACCCATTGCCCTGCACGTTTCTGCCTGTACATTTGTTATGTTACTGAGCACTAACGCTCAAAAACGCACATAACAATGTTCTTTCTCGTTCTCGGCATTTTCGCGCTTATCGCCGGATTTGCCATTAATACCCCCGCCCTCACATTCTCACGCTATGCCCGCCCTGTTAAACTGGTGGGTATCGTTCTGATCATTATTGGGCTGCTTTCATCCAGCGTTCGGCAGATTGATGCAGGTTCGGTTGGCGTACAAAACCTGTTCGGGCA
>JAJAYX010000069.1 GCA_026785985.1 Rudanella sp.
CGTTGTTATGAGTAAACTACCTGATGGCCTGATGAGAAAAAGCATAAAAATACTCTTTATCTGCCTGTTGATCAACGGGATATCGGCGACAGGACAACCCGTTTCAGATCATGGATCCACGGCGCTGTGGTACGCAAACCCGGCCTCGCAATGGCTCGAAGCACTGCCCATTGGCAACGGTCGAATGGGTGGGATGCTCTTTGGCGGCATCCGGACTGAGCACCTTCAGTTTAATGAACAGTCGCTGGTGACCGGCACCACCGAAAAAGTTGGATTTTACCAGCCCTTTGGTGATGTATTTGTCGACCTCGACTCTGTTGGCCCCATCCGAAACTATCGCCGTGAGTTGAACCTACAGAACGCGGTGCATACAGTTCGATACGAAGCCAACGGGATACGTTTCGACCGAACGGCCTTTGCCAGCTTTCCCGATCAGGTGCAGGTGCTTCACTTTTCCGCTAACAAAGCGGCTCAGCTAACCGGCACCATTCGCTTAACTGACGCGCATCAGGCTCAGATTCGGGCAGCCGACGGAAAACTGATGGCATCCGGCACCCTCGACAATGGTATGGCCTACGAAGCGCAGGTACGGGTGATCGCCACCGGGGGCAAAGTCACCGTAACGGCCGCAGGTATTCGCGTTGACAAGGCTACCACCATTACGGTGCTACTTGCCGCAGGTACGTCGTTTCTCAACGACGAATCCCGAAACTTTAAAGGACCGCATCCGCACGAAACGCTTACCAATCGACTGGCCAACGCGGCCAGAAAGTCGGTCGAACACTTGAAGGCGGCACATTTGCAGGACTATCAATCGCTGTTCGGGCGGGTCAGTCTACAGTTGGGCCCGGTGGGAAAGGCCGGTCAGCAACCTATTTCAGACAGGTTGACCGCTTACGGGCAGGGAAAAAGTGATCCGCCCCTCGAAGCGTTGCTGTTTCAGTATGGCCGGTATCTGCTGATCAGCTCGTCGCGGCCGGGTGGGCTGCCCGCCAATTTGCAGGGTTTGTGGAACAACGAGCAAAAACCGGCCTGGTATTCGCAGTACACGACCAACATTAATGTGGAGATGAACTACTGGCTGGCCGAGCAAACGAACCTGGCGGAATGTCACATGCCCCTGTTCGACTGGATCGAGAACCTGGCTAAAGTCCAAAAGAAATCAACCGATCCGGCACTAAAAACGGAGAAAGGCTGGGTCATCTATAGCACCAATAACATCATGGGTGGCCCCTCGACCTGGCGTATTCACCGGCCGGGAAGCGCCTGGCTGAGTCAGCACTTTTGGGAACATTACGCATTCGGGGGCGACAAAACGTTTCTAAAAAATCGGGCTTACCCCCTGCTAAAAGAACTGACCGAATACTGGGCCGGGCACCTGGTTGTTGGTGCCAACGGCAAACTGATTAGCCCCGATGGCTGGTCACCCGAGCACGGACCGGGTCGTAAAGAAGGAGACAAAACCGCCTACCCCGGCGCATCGTACGACCAGCAGATTGTGGATGATCTATTTACCAATTACAGCGAAGCAGCCCGTGTTCTGGGAATCGATGCAACTTATCGGACTAAAATTGAGGCTATGCGGAATCAATTGCTGAGTCCACAAATCGGCAAATGGGGGCAGTTGCAGGAATGGATGGAAGACGTGGACGACCCTGACGATCACCACCGGCATAATTCCCACTTATTTGCGGTACATCCGGGGCGGCAGATCCAGGCTTTTACCACGCCCGAGTTGGCAAAAGCTGCTCTGGTATCCCTGCGGGCGCGGGGCGATAAAAGTACCGGCTGGAGTTCGGCCTGGAAGATTAACCTGTATGCCCGGCTCCGAGAATCAACCCGTGCCCATGATCTTATTCGGCAGTTGCTGACACCCGTTGGCCCGAAACTGCCCGGCGAAGGGTATGACGGAGGGGCATATCCAAACCTGTTTGGCGCGCATCCGCCTTTTCAAATGGACAGCAATTTCGGCTACACGGCGGGTGTAACTGAAATGCTGCTGCAAAGTCAGGCCGGAGAAATAGACCTCTTGCCCGCCCTACCCGTTGCCTGGCATGAAGGGTCGGTAAGCGGTTTACGGGCGCGGGGTGGCGTCACGGTCGCTATTCGCTGGAAAGACGGCAAGCTAACACAGGTGATGCTCACGCCCACACAGACCGGCAGCTACACGGTACGCTATGGAGAACAGGTAAAACAAGTGCGGCTAACCGCTTCCAAACCGGCAAAAGTTACTTTTTAACAGCTAAGTCCCCCGGACTCACCCACGAATAGACGCTCAAGTACCCGTCAGAATAGACGTGTTGGGTTGCCCAATGATACCGGGGCAGAGGCCATGGGCCAGGCTACAGAATCAGGTACGTTCCGACAAGCCAGACGTTTAGCTTCGGTGCCAAAAATGCTCATGACGGCCATACTACTGACTGGTTTATGAGTGCCCCAAATCGGGGCAGGAAACGGTTAAAATGAATGTTTAGCATCACCCAAACCAATACTTTATGAGAAGCAGGTATGTCCTGATTTTCTGGTTAATGGCTCACATGGCCTTAGCCCAGCAGCCGAAACTTGACAAAATGGGGTGGCTCGTCTCGATGGACAGCGTTGACCTGAGTTCACTGGTGCAACCGGTTCCGGAAGCAAACCGCTTTGTGTTGCATGATTATAACATCTGGTGCGGGTCGATGGTGAAAGGCAATAATGGTAAATACTACCTGTTGTATGCCCGCTGGCCCAAAGCCAATGGCCATTATGCGTGGGTAACTCATTCGGAAATTGCCCTGGCCCGCGCCGATAAACCCGAAGGCCCGTATCGGCACCTGAAGGTTATATTGCCTGCTCGCGGAGCGCAGTTCTGGGATGGTGTGAGTACGCATAACCCCGCTGTTATTGTCCACAAGGGTAAATTTTACCTGTATTACATGGGCACAACCGGTAAAGCGCCCGTTAAGCAACCCGCATCAGCCGGTGAACCCGGCTGGTGGGAGTACCGCAACAACCAGCGAATTGGGGTTGCCGTGGCCCATGACCCCGAAGGAGAGTGGCAACGATTTGATAAGCCGGTTCTCGACATTGGTGCAGACAGCACAGCCCACGACGCGCTGATGGTGTCGAACCCGGCGGCAACCGTAGATGGGAACGGGCGGGTTATTCTGGTCTATAAGCAGGTGGCCAGAAACGGCACACTGAAAGGCGGAAAAGTCCGGTTCGGCGTTGCCTTTTCAAGGGCACTAACGGGGCCGTTTGTAAAACACGCTACCCCTATTTTCGAGGCCAACGACCGGGGCAGCGAATGGATGATCGCCGAAGACCCGTACCTCTGGCATTACAAAGGAAAAAACTACGCCATTGTGCGGGATGTTGTCGGAAAATTCACCGGCGAAAAAGATGAACTTGCCCTGCTGGTCTCGACCAACGGCTATGACTGGCAACCAGCCCGTTTCCCCAATGTGCTGGGCAAGACTGTGTATCAGTCGACCGGCAAACCGTTTGACGACAAGCTTGAACGGCCCTGTTTATACACCGAAAAAGGCGTCCCCAAACTGCTGTTTGGGGCCATGGGTATCCAGAAATGAACCCACTCAATGAATATTTTTGTCCCCTTATATACCTCAAAATGAAGTACTTTGTTCTTTTCTCGCTGATTTGCTGGGCTGTTTCAGGGCTGGCGCAACCCGCTAAACCGCTGGCCATTCCGCTGGTCAATCAGGTCGGCTACAACCGCAGCGAGGCCAAACGCTTTGTCTGCTATGAAGCCCCCGATGGTACTCCGTTTAAACTCGTTCGCCTGGCCGACAAAACCGTGGTGTATTCGGGAACGATCAGAAACCGCGCGGGCGATTTTTCGAATTTCAACCCAAAAAACGGCCAAACAGAGTACGTTATTTCTATCAAAGGCCGTGAGTCGTCGGTGCCGTTTCGCATCGCCGACCACCTGATAGAAGGCATTTCCTCGAAACTCGCCTACGATTTTTTTGTGGATGTGCGTGGCTCCGAAGATCCCGTTAGATCAAACGAAGCGAAGGTTTATGGGGGTGGTCCCTCCCGCGATCAGGGTTCGTATGGGCTCGAAACAACCTTTGAAACGCTGTTCTATGCGTCGAACCCGGCTTTATTCGACCGCTGGACGTCTGAACTGGGCGACAAAAAAACCGCCGATCTGATCGATCTGATTCTGTGGCATGGTGAGTTTGCTTACCACCATGTCGACTACAACGGCCCGGTTGCCAATCGGCATGGAACCCTGGGGTATGAAGGGCAGCCGCGCATGAATTATGACTACTGGAACACGCTCGACCAACTAGCGGCCGTTTGCGCGGGCTACCACAGTTTTCTGAAACCCTACCTGCCCCGCGAAACGTACCTGAACTACCGCGACGAATGCCGCAAACGCTGGCTGGCCTATGACCGACACAAGGTGGTGCGCCACTGGACCTACAGCACCAAATGGGTTGATGAAGGCTATCAGGAGTTCAATGAGATGGGCAACGCCTTTGGGCAGTCGGTGTTCAGCAACCTCTATATGTACCTCTCCGAGAAAGAAGAAGCCGACGGACAG
>JAJAYX010000070.1 GCA_026785985.1 Rudanella sp.
AGCCAATACAGTGTAACCGGGAAAAGCAGGACATATACGGCGGTTGCTGAGTAATTGTAGGCAGACCAAAACTAACTATAATTCACACCTGTGTGGCTACCACTTTTAACGGAAAAACAGGCAAAAATGGGTTCAAAAGGCCATTTTAATCTGTTTTTTCCGGTCATCCATATTTCGGTTAATTAGTTATTTGTCTTCGTGGGCAAGCGGTCTTCTACCCGATCAGACTCAACCCGGCTGGTAGTGTCAGTATATACCCCATCGACACTATTTTGGGGTTCGCGGCATTTCTGAATAAGCAGAGCCAGCACCAAAACCCCAATGGCCACCATTGCCCAGCGCAGCCAGCGCACGTTTTCTTTCTGCCGTTCGCCATCAGTACTTTTGGGTATGTTCGGGTTCAGGGGGGTTCCACTAAAATGGTCGGCTCCCTGTACCTCGGTTGGTGGTCCGGTTGGGGTTTTAAACTGATCGAATTCCAATAACTCGCCCACCAACGAAAGCCCCGCAGGCAAGGCTGCTTTGATAAGGTCGGTTTCACCCATCAGCAACGATTTCAGGTTGGTGTCCGACAAACCCTGTTCCTGGTATTGCCTCCCCAGAAGACCCATCAGCACAGACCCCACCAAACCCATGACCGACCGTGCCGATGCGGGCTGAATCTCGCTATAGTTGGCAATATGCCCGGTGATTCGGTCGGTGTTGGCTCCCAGAATAGTGCCGACAAATTCGCGGCCGGTTTCCACCGCTTTTTGGGTTTCTTCGCGGGTACCGGTTATCTGGGCGGCTTCGATTGGGGTGGTTTCTTTGCTGAAGTAGCCCGATTTAAGAACGGTAATAATCGTATCGGCACCACCGTTTTGGACTCGGTTGGCCAGCCCGCCCAATATAGTAGGCAAGGCCGCATCAACCGCTTTGAGAATGCTGGGCGGGGTTTCGTCTAACTGCCGGGCAAGCTGATCGATGACCGACGACGAAAATTGGTCGTTGAGATAAGACAGGATGTTAAGTGCCATAAAACCTACTGATTATGTAGTGATTTATGAGGCTTAACCGACCCTTTCAGGCGAATGTTCGGGAATGTTAGGAACTGGGTGGGTAAAGATAGAGGGATTGAACTATCGGAAAACCAGCTAATTGCCTATCTATTGATTACTTATTACCGAATTCGTTTCGTCCGCTGCCGCAACACGGCCTCAATTTCGGCTTCGTCGCGAAAGGCTCCGTTGACATTGACAACATGGCTGGCTAACACAGCGTAGCGTTTACGCATGAGGTTTACGAACACGCCCAGGAAATCCAATTGATCAAAGATAATAGACTGATTTTTAGCGTATTTGTCGATTGTTTTCTGAAAAAATGCCGGGTGTTCGGTCCAGTGCATAGCCGGGCGGTCGTGGTGGCTAATGTGGTAGCCATCGTTGAAACACTTGTGATTATACTTAACGTTGATGCAGGTAATGCTGTTTTTGTAAGGATTCAATGGTTCTTTGGCACAGATAAACGCATGATGAGTCCAGTTGCCGAGCATGGTAATAAGCCGGAAAATCAAAAATGGCAACATAAAAACAACCAGTGTAGCCGGGAAACTCACAAATGATAAAACGATGCACAGAGCATAAAAACTGAGTTCGCCTAAAATGGCCTGGTAGGCCAGCTTCAGGCGATTTTTCCGGCGCAGATATCCAACCAGTTCAATCACGCCGAACATCATAAATAGTGCATAATACGTCAGGAAACCGCGGAGACTGTCGCGCTGATAGGGCATGGTGGTACTTTCGTCGGGGGCCACATTGTTTTCGGGGTGGTGCATTCCAATGTGGTGGCTGAAGTAGGTCTCGGGAGTTTGGCCAAAAAATGGGGCAATCACCCAAGTCCAGTAGTAATAAGCGTTTTTGTATTCCGGTTTAAACAGCGGACGGTGACTGGTGCAGTGAAGCATCAGCCCAAATGGCCCTTTGAATACAAGATTATTCAGACACAGGTATACTGCCGCAACAATGCCCCAAACCCAACCCGTTACGAACGGCATGTAGAGCAGCACCGCCAGCGGAATAATGGTCAAGGTGATGCGAATGGCCAGATTCATAAAGATCAGATCACGCTCATCTTTCAGAAAATGCAGCAGGAACTGATCAAAACGGGAATAGGTGGGCTGAATAAATCCAGGGTCACTAATGGGGCCGAGTGTGCGCATGAAGGTAGGACGAAGAGAAGCTATCTTTGATAAACGGCAATGAGAATAATCCCATTGCCGTTTATCAAAGATATAGTTTTCTGATCGACTATCATCTAATTTATTTACACATCGCCAGCACGCCTTTGTGATTTTTAATATAGGCATCATCTCCGGCCTTCTGCGCTAGTATCAACCCGGCTTCGGCATCGGCTTTGGCAGTTTTGCAATCGCCCTGTTTGGCGGCAATTTTACCGCGCAGAAAATAAGTCCAGTATTTCTGGTCGGCGGCCACCACTTTATCGGCCCATTCGCGGGCTTGCTTCAGATCGCGGTTGGTGTCGTAATAGTAGTTGGCTGCTGCCGAGAAAACCCCCGGTTTGGCATCAGGTTTGGCAGTTTCGGCCTGAATTTGCGCCATAATAGCCGCATCCGGGTCGGTTTTTATGCGAAATTTCACCTGTGCATTTTCCCAACTCAGGACTACATCGGTGGCTGTGGGCGTGAAATCGGTGAACTCAATGGTGAAAAACTCGGCAGGAGTAGCCAGTTTTTCCGCCTTTACGGTAAAGCGCATAAAATCTTCGGCCTCTTTATACGTAAATCCGCCAAACGCCTGAGCCGTTTTGTTGATGATGATTGTCCACTCGCTTTCTCCCGGAATCGTGAGCAGGGCATAACTACCGGCAGGCACCGTTTTACCGCCGATTGTCATGTCGGCATCGAGGGTCAGTTTAGTGGCCATGTTGGCTCCCGTGCGCCACACTTTACCATATGGCACCTGATCGCCAAACATTTTGCGGCCTTTGAGGGCCGGGCGGCTGTAATCAATTGTTACCTTTCCGAGGCCAACATCCTGTGAAACAGTAGCCGAAGGGCTGGCTTGTGGGGTACGAATCTGGGCCTGAGCGAAACCGGCAAGGCTGGCCACGAGTGCCAGTGTCCATAGTGATTTGGTCATTGTGAAGGGGTTGAAAATAAGCCGCAAGATAGTTGGTAGTCATTAGATATGGGCTTAAATCCGCTTTCCCCGGTATGATTCTTTTCGTTCAAACTGGCCTCAATGAAGCTAACCGGACAACGCTTCGCCAACAAATCGGCGATTCGCACACCCTCATTTTTAGAAACGAACTGTCGGCCATCGAGCAGCAGGCCGCTTTTCAACAGGCCGATGTGCTGATGGGAAACCCACCCATCGCCTGGCTCCAAATCGCACCCAACCTCAAGTTCTGGCAACTGGATTCCGCCGGATTCAATAATTACAGCGAACTAAACCTGACCATTCCGGTGGCCAACATGGGCGACTATTTTGCCTGGCCCTGCGCCGAAACCATTGTGGCTGGTATTCTGGCCCTGTATCGCCGGGTTGATGAGTTGGTGGTGTTGCAACGCCAGCAAAAGTGGGTTGGCGCACCGCTTCGCTCCACCATGACCAACCTGCACAACCAACGGGTCGTGATTTTGGGAGCAGGCACCATCGGGCAGGCTGTCCGAAGCATTCTGACGGGTTTTCAGTGCGACATCAGGCTCATGGCCCGCACCAATTCCGAGGCCCAAATTAGCTCCCGTGACGAACTTTTGGCCACCCTGCCCAACAC
>JAJAYX010000071.1 GCA_026785985.1 Rudanella sp.
GGCTAAGGCCGTGCCGCCAACTAAACAAAAACTGTCGAAGGTATCAATCGCCAATATTCTTGTTAAAATACCCAGGGTGCCGGGTTCAAGGACTTCAGTGTGTAGCATCGAAATTGCTCTTGAGGAATATGAAAATAGTTGCTACAAAACGACAACGTTGTTGCATCCAACCACCGCGCCTGTAAAGCAGCCCGTTTGATCTTCTCCAGACCGTAATAGCTTTTGATAGCTTTCCAATCCTTTAAATCACCTCGTTCCAAAACGCGCTCAATGACCCATTGCCATTTATCGTCCCAGTCGATGGTCTGATAATCAGCATCCCAGAATAAGGTCTTTGGTAAATTGGGTTTGTTTTGTGTGTCCATCATTAATCCGTCAGTCGCATCGAAATTCCTTTACTGGCAAGGTAGTGTTTCAAGTCGGGAATGTCGATTTCTTTGAAGTGAAAAATGCTGGCTGCCAGGCCCGCGTCGGCTTTGCCGGTAGTGAACACGTCCACAAAATCATCCATCGACCCGGCCCCGCCCGACGCAATTACCGGAATGTTAGCCGCCCCCGACACAGCCGACGTAAGTTCGAGGGCGAAGCCCGCTTTGGTGCCGTCGGTGTCCATCGAAGTCAGCAGAATTTCGCCCGCGCCCCGGTTTTCTACTTCTTTGGCCCATTCCAATGTGCGGAGTTCGGTGGGTTTGCGGCCCCCGTGGGTGTGAACAACGTGCTGAGATGACATCTCGTTTAGAGAGATGTTATCTCTGGAAACCCATCGCGTGTCAATGGCCACTACAATGCACTGAGAACCAAATTCCAGCGCGAGTTGGTCAATTAATCCGGGGTTGCGAACGGCGGAGGAGTTAATGGAGACTTTATCGGCACCGGCGTTGAGCAGAGCCGATACATCAGCAACAGACGAGATGCCGCCCCCGACCGTAAACGGAATATTGACCGCGTGGGCCACCTTCCGCACCAGTTCGATCAGAGTTTTTCGCTCATCGACAGTGGCGGTAATGTCCAGAAAAACAAGCTCGTCGGCTCCTTGTTGGGCATAAATAGCCCCCAGTTCGACGGGGTCGCCGGCATCGCGGAGGTTCACGAAGTTGGTGCCTTTCACGGTGCGCCCGTCTTTGATGTCGAGGCAGGGAATGATGCGTTTAGTGAGCATGGTTCAGTACGTTGAGAACGGCTTAATAAACATGGTATTTTCGGGGTTCTCGGTGGTTGGCTGAAACCCAAACTGACTGTACAGACCGTGGGCATCGTAGGTAATAAGCATCCACCGACAATACGACTCCTGACTCAGAAACTGGTGAATCATGCTCAGGTCGAACCGGGTTTTGTCGGTGCTGATGGTGTAGGAATTGTCCATGCCACATTATTCATTAAATATTCTCAACTCTTTCAGGGTCACGCGGCCTTCGTAAATCGCCTTGCCTACAATTACACCAAAAAGCCCCATATCGGCCAGCATTTCGATGTCGCTCATGTTCGACACTCCCCCGCTGGCAATGATGTTGAGCTTGGGAGCCTGATCCTGCAAGTTCCGGTACAGATCGAATGAGGGGCCTTGCAACAGGCCGTCTTTGGCCACGTCGGTGCTGATTACGTACTTTATCCCCTTATCCACCCACTTTTCCACAAAGTCATAGACCCAAACATCGGTGCCTTCTTCCCAACCGCTCACGGCGATCTTTTCGTTTTTGGCATCTGCCCCCAATATAATGGCTTCGGGGCCAAATTGCGATAGCCATCGCTCGAACACGTCGGGCTTTTTCACGGCAATGCTTCCGCCCGTCACCTGTTTGGCCCCGCACTCAAACACCATCCGCAAATCGTCGTCGGACTGAACACCCCCACCAAAGTCGATGTGGAGTTTGGTCTTGGCAGCAATCAGTTCAAGCACTTTCCAGTTGATCACGCGCTTTTCTTTGGCCCCGTCGAGGTCAACGAGGTGAAGCCGGGTGAGGCCCGCGTCTTCAAATTGTTGGGCCACTTCGAGCGGGCGGGCGTTGTATTCTTTTTTCTGGTTATAGTCGCCCTGAGTAAGCCGGACGGCCTTACCGTCGATGAGGTCAATGGCTGGGATAATGTGCATTAAGGTAGTTTCAGGAAATTTTCTAATACTCGCTGCCCCACATTTCCACTGATTTCGGCGTGGAATTGGGCGGCATAAAAATTGTCTTTTTGGAGCATCGCACTGAACGGCCGAACGTAGTCGCAAACCGCCGTGGTGTAGGGGCAAACGTCGGCAGCATAGCTATGCACGAAATAAACATAGGCATTGTCGGGCAGCCCCTCCGTAAGCGGCCCGCGCAACTGATTAATACTGTTCCAGCCCGTGTGCGGCACTTTCAGGCCGTTAGTTTGCGGAAAACGGCGCACGTCAATGTCGAAAATCCCCATGCAGGTGGTGTCGTTTTCTTCGGAATAGCGGCACATCAACTGCATCCCGACGCAGGTGCCCAACACGGGTTGTTTCAGGGTCGGAATGAGTTTGTCGAGGCCGCGTTCGCGGAGGTAGGCCATGGCGGTGCTGGCTTCGCCCACGCCGGGGAAGATCACTTTGTCGGCAGCCCGGATTTCGGCCTCATCGTCGGTCAGCCGATAGCTGGCTCCAATCCGGTCGAGGGCATACATAACCGACTGCACATTACCGGCGTTGTATTTGATGATAACTGTTTGCATGGGAATCAAAAAGCCCGGCTCTGGGATCAGAACCGGGCTTGTACAAAGATACGGCGCAACTACCATTTTGCCACCAACTCGTCCATGCGTTCGAGCAAAAACCGTGACCGGATCCCAACCTGCCCGTTGCCAATCATTAACTCGCCAATTTGCGTAATGGGCAGCACTTTCTTGGTCGAACTGGTGGTGAAGGCTTCGTCGGCTTCGTAGAGTTCGGAAAGCAAAAGGGGCCGTTCCTCCACCTGAAAATCGGCCTGAGCCAATTCCATAATGGTTCGGCGGGTGATGCCGCGCAGAATGTGTCGGTTGGGCGTAATGAGCTTGTTTCCCCTGACAATGAAGAAGTTACTCCGGCTTAGTTCGCTGATTTCGCCGTCTTTGTGATACAGAATATCCAACGCATTAGCTGCCCGAATTTCTTCGGCTTTCAAAATCACGCGCTTGTAATCGGTGGTTTTCACCTCGGCCATCTCCCGAACATAGTCGTCCAGAATCACCTTGATACCCTGCTCATATTGAATCGGCGGCACCGGGTGAATGTCCTCCGTTAAAATCATCAGATTGGGCGTGCCGATGCTGATGCTGTCGGGCGAGTAGCCGCCCGTCATCACGAACCGAAATGCCACATCTGGCTGCCCCGTTCGGGCGAGCAGATCCATCACCACGGCATAGGTTTCATCTTTACCAAAGGGCAACGGCAGCCGCAAACCAGCGGCTGAGTTACGGAACCGCTCCCAATACCAATCCCACTGAAACGGGCGACCGTTATAGGTCAAAAAGTAATCGAACAGGCCGTAACCGCGCAACAAAGAGAGGTCCGTAACCCCCACACTGATCTGATCGGTGGGGAGAACAGAGCCGTTGAAATAGCCGTAGTGCATGGAGAATGTGTTATCTTTATGACCACAAAAGTACGGCAAATGAGCGTAACACCCCGGACACTCACGCGGAATCCGTTGACCAACCGCAAGATACCTGCTTCGTTAATTTACGAAGAAATTAGCGGTGTACCCTATTACTACCGGGGCTACCGGGCGGTTTTGTCGCGTCAAAAAACGAAAGAGGACATTATGGGAGCCAGTGCGTTGCAGTCGGCAGTAGTTTCGTTGCTCATTCATATCCTCTACAAGTATCTGCCGTTTGATGATTTTCTGATTGCCACCAACGAGCCGGGTCTGCACCTGGCACCGGGCAGCAACCTCGCCAACGACATAGCCGTTTTCGATCAGGCCAGTTTGCCCACGCCCTTAGACGATAAATACTTCTCGGTTCCGCCCCGAATCGTGATTGAGGTCGATGTGAAGATTGACCTCCCCGCTAATGTTAGCGAGACAGAATACGTCTATGACAAAACGCAAAAAATGCTTGATTTCGGGGTTCAAAAAGTAATTTGGGTGCTTACCAAAACCCGCCGGACGCTAATTGCCCAGCCCGGTCAACCCTGGCTCTTAACCGACTGGGACGATACCGTTGAGATCATGCCGGGTTGTGTGGTTGAATTAAATCCATTGCTGCGGTCGAAGGGGGTGATTTTGTGATGCACATTTCTTATGCAGAGCGGTTCGGGTGTTTACCTGACTTCGAGGTGACTTACCGCCTTTATACCCTTGATGAGGGTGGACGAAGAACGCCTGCTTTTCAAGGTATTCGTTGGGATTTTATGTATGATGAGCATCAGGGTAGCCTATGCATTATTTACCCGGAAATTACGGACTTGACCCTTCAAACACCCTTTCCAGCCGAAACGGCAATTCCAGAATATGGCATGGCAACCATGTGGATTGTTAATACCTCATCAAGACCGTTTCACCAGCAATGGATTCAAGTTGGAACGCGAGGCTATTTCATGGAAGGCAATCGAAAAATCGCGGTCTGCGAAGTAACTCGAATCATCGGACTTTTCAGCAATCCAGTAGCTTGATTGTAATTTTTCAAATCGGCCTTCCTGTCTGTTCCATCCGAAACCGAATTGCATCAATCAAGTCGGGAGGGGTTATTGGGTAATGCACATTTTCGTAATTCTCAACCAGAATAGACAGCGAATCTAATTCGTCGGCCTCTTTACTTTTGTCCTCACAGTCCAATAACGAATCAATCCTTTTCAGAGCATTCCGATATTCTATTTCAGTACGTATCAAATTGATTATGAGTACCATAATGGTTCTTAACAAAAAAAGACATGGCTGGCTTCCCAGCGGTGTCCCGTTAAGTCGAAAGGATTTTAGCCTTCGGCTCAACAGAACACCGATGAGAAGCCAGCCATGTCCGTTGTACATTTACGAACTTACTTCTTCTTCAAACTCGCCAGATAATCAACCAGATCTACTAAATCCTGCGTACTCATGTTGTCTGGCAGGCCCGATGGCATCATAGACGAATCCATCTTTTTCATTGACACTACGTCGGCCATTTTGTAGTTCTGCACCACACCACCGGGGAATTTCATCTGCAAATCGGTTTCGGTTTTGCTCGATACTACACCCGACATGGTGCTGCCATCCTTAAACTTCACTTCGTACCCTTCGTAGCCGAAGCTGATGCCCGCGTCGGGATGGAGAATGGCTAAATATTGGCCCTCTTTGGGGAGCTTGCTGCCGATTTCGGAGAGTTTCGGGCCGAAATCCATTCCCTCGCCGTTGATTTGGTGGCAGATGGAGCAGTTGGCTTTGAACACAGTCACACCGTTAGCCGGGTTGCCGTTCATGGCCAGCAATTCGGACATAGGGGGCGTTTTCTTGGTTGCTGTTGTGGAGCCGCCATCCAGATAGCTCGCTGCTTCGGTGCGTATGCTTTTGCGCCAGGCCCCCGACACGCCCTGCACGGCAGCCGCTTTCATATCGCCTTTGATCTCGCCCGATTTTAGCAAGGCTATCACCATGTCCTCACCATCTGAACTCCCCCCAAGCGCACGAGTGGCATCGCGACGAAGACCCACCGGGCGATTTTCGTCTAAAGCCACTGTTTTGAGTATGTTCAGCGCGGTCTTGCTGCCTACCCAACGCAGGGCCGTAATCATGTGTGATGCGGCTTCGGCCGAGACGTTAGACCGACCGTTAATGGTTTCCCAAACCAACGCTTCACCATCCTGCTTCAATAGTTGTCGGCCTGCATCGCGGGAAATTCCGTCCATATATTTGTCGATGACCAACTTACGGAGTCGGGCGTTCTCTGATTTGGGTTCGTAGCGTTGCACCATCTCCACGTATTCAGGCGTACCGTAGGTCTCGTCCAGAATTTTCTGGAGGGCCGTTTGTGCGGGTTGACTGGTTTTTACAAAGGCAGGGTCGAGGTGGCGCAGAGCCAGTCGGGTAACATCAGCCGAGTTCTGGTTGGCTTGCAGAATGCCCAGTAACGCGGTCGATTTTTCAGTGGCACCGGGGTTGAAATCGAACGCCCGGAAGTAACGCAGTCGTTCGTCAAGGGCCACGCTATTGCCGCCCGCGAGTTTCGCCAACATTGGCACCGACTCTTTCGTCCGCGACCGCCAAACGATGTCTTTTCCGCCCACATTCTGAAGCGGATCGTTGTTAACCCGCTGCATGTAAGCCGAGTAGAAGCTGTCCCACTGCTTGTCGGCACCAATACCAAGGGCTTCCAAGTACCAGCGGTCTTTGCCATCGTGCATGGCTGCCAATTGAGCCCATAAAGCCGGGGCTGCTGGCGAACTATTCCGGTGTAACGCCAACGCGCACTCCCGCCGAACCTGAGCGTTTGCATCATTTGCCAATAATTTCACTGAACTAATTGTCAGATCATTGTTGAGTTGACGAGCCGCCCGCAACGCTGTAATACGCAGGTTGGCATCGTTATCTTTGAGCGCTTGTTTGATGTATTTCTCGCCTTTGTTGTCGGGCAATTTGCTCAATAACCACAGGGCACGTGCTTTCATGCGCGGGTCGGGGTCCGACTTGTAGAATTTAGCTAATGCTTTTTCTGCTCCAGTACCGGCATCGTGTAGTTTATTCCAGGCCGCATAGCGAATGTTCATGTTGGGGCTTTGCAGGGCTTCCAGGGCACCCGCCGTGCTGCTCAAATCCACTTTCGGCACCGTGTAAGGTGTGCTGGGTGGAGCCACCCGATAGACGCGACCACGGCCCTGATCGCCCGCCTGATGACCACCAACACCGGGGTCATACCAGTCGGCAATGATGAGCGAACCATCGGGAGCCACGCACACATCGGCGGGGCGGAACCACTGATCACGGGTACCTTCGAGCAGGTTCAGGATGGTGGCTTTGTAGCCAGCGCCATCGTTCTGAACGGGGTAGGCCCGCACCACATTTGGCCCGGCATCGCAGTGAATCACCTGATTACGAAAGGCTTCGGGCAGGAGTTTACCCTCGTAAACGATCAAGCCCGTGGGCGAACCCGCTCCCGTTTGCAGGAGGTTTGGAATGGAGCCGGGATCATTTAAGTGCCAGTGCTTTTTAGGAATTTCCTTCTCCACATTGGTGCGGTTGGCCTGCCAGCCCGCGCCCGTTATCTCGTCGGTATAGCCATAGTTGCCATACTCCATCACGTAGTTGATCCGAACGCCCTTGTTGCCATCGTCGTCGTTGTCCGACTGCCAGAGGGTGCCGTAGGAATCGGGCGCGATTTCGTAGTTATTACGGAAGTTGTGGCCCAGCACCTCCACATTTTTGCCATCGGGGTCGCAGCGGAACGCCACACCCTGCCGGAAGTTGGTGTGATGCACCGGCAAACCTGTCATCTTGTCGATCACGGGTTTGCCGTCTTTGTCCAGCAGTTTACTGCCCGAATTACCGAAGTTGAAATACCATTTCCCGTCCGGGCCGAACACAAAAGCGTGCATCCCGTGGTCGTGCTGCTCTCCCTCGATCCCCTGAAACAAAATCTCTTTTTTGTCGGCTTTATCATCGCCGTCCTCGTCGGTAAGCACCCACACATAGGGGCTTTGCGACACAATTACCTTGTTGCCCTGCACCCAGATGCCGAGGGGCGCGTTGAGCGAGGGGTCTTGATAGAACACCTTGCTCACGTCGGCTTTACCATCGCCGTTTTGGTCTTCCAGAATCACAATCCGGTCACCCTCTTTGTGGGTGGGATTACCGTTGATACTGGGGCGGTAGTTGTAAGCCTCACACACCCATACGCGACCTTTCGCGTCCACGTCGATGTTGGTAGGGTTGGTGAGCATCGGTTCGGCCGCAAACAAGGTGGCCTCCAGACCCGGCGCAATATTCAAACTACCGACCGCATATTTGGGGTCGTGCTTGTCGTCGTCGCTCAAATTAGCAAACAAACTGGTAAGGTAGGGCTGTGAAGCCTGACCCAGATTGGTATTTTGGTAGGCACCAACAAACACCCCGGTGGTGAGCAAACCGGCCGCCGAGTAGGCTATAGCTCGGCGACTAAAGATTGTTAAACGGTTCATAGAAGCAGGTGATTCGGGCAAACAGTTGTGTTACAGAAAGTAAAAATACGATGAAAGCATGAATAGAACCCTAACAAACTGTATAAGGCAATTTGTTAGGCTGACTTACCTACTATTTTCAGGGAAACGATTAGCTCAGCGTCCAAGCGTTTTTATAGTAGGTGAAGTGGATGGATGGCGGTATCCGTAGTTTTCTCAGTCTCCAAATAAACCGATGCCTTACCATGTCCATTAGACGCAATCGCCAATGCTTCTTTAGCCAACTGTGCTGTAGAGATAAGCCCAAATTCTCTCTTGAACCGTTTGACTGTATCGTACTGATGATGCTGTGGAGTTCTAGCTACCGGTTCGTCGGCAATAATGGTAAACTCACCTGGTTTTTTAAACTCACGTTCAGAGTATTCATTCAAGACATCAGCTACCGCTTCAAATTCATACAGATTATTGGCTATTACCGTTTCAGTATTACTGAAATCAATTTGCTGAAAAACCAACAGGGCATTATGAGCCGTCAATAAGGTTATGGTGGTCGGCTTCAACAGCCCAGCTACCTTGCTCGGTTTTAATGAGTAATGAATGTCGGCTTTATTAGCTAAGTTGGGAATATTGAGGGCCGTTTTTACACGACGTGCGAATGCAGTCCGATCATTTAGCACCGGGGTCATGGGTTCGCCAATAAACTTCTCGTATAACTCCGCGAAGAGAGGGCGTGTTAGTTCTCCCGCCACTGCCAGCGGTTCGCCGAACTGGATAAGCCCCCGGCTATACTGGCTAAGTGAATAGATATACTGTTGGTTAAAAACGTTTGGGCCAGGTGCAAACAACGTCTTTTCGGCATCCTTCACCTCCTTGTTATACTCTGCTACTTTCTGACGAAGTGGGGATAGACTGGCATTAATAAATTTAGTTAATGAAGTACTTAAAAGCTGTTCGGCAA
>JAJAYX010000072.1 GCA_026785985.1 Rudanella sp.
GCGAAGACCCGGATAGTTATGTGCGACGGGTGGGGGCCGAAGCCTTTAAATCCTACATAAAAACAAAGGCCAGCGATTTTATCCGCTTCAAAACCGAAACCCTCCTCCGCGACGCGGGCGATAACCCATTCAAGCGGGCCGAAGTGATTGGCGAAATCGTGAGCAGCATTGTTAGAATACCCGATGCCCTGCAACGGCAGGTGTTTTTCAGGACCACCGCCCAGCAGTTGCGGGTGGACGAACAAACGCTGATTAGTGAAGGAAATCTCCTGATTCGCAAGCAACACGAGCAACAAAGCCGCGACAACCAACGGCAACGCGACCGGGCCAGCAACAACCAAACGGCTGCCCCGACCGATTCGGGTTCCTTAGCCGACATCAACGCCCTGCTTGCCGAAGCAGGCATTAACCCGGCCAATGACCCCGGCAGCCCACCCGACGATTTTTTTGCCAACGACCCCGGCTCACCGCCCCCCGCAGCCACCTCCACCGCCCGCACCCGACGCGCCGAACGCACAGCCCTCTCCTATCAGGAAGAAGAATGCATTCGGTTACTGGTGAACTACGGCTCGCGTGAGTTGGAACCAGGCATCACCCTTTGCCAGTATGTGCTGTCGGAATTAGACGATATTACATTCCAGACCGCGCCCTACGACCTGATGCTGACCCTGTATCGGGAGGCTTTTTTACACGGCGACATTCTGACCGCCGACGATTTTCTGAACAAACCCAACCAGCCCGAAGCTCAACAGGAGGCCATTACGCTGACCACGCCCCGCCACGAAATCAGCGATGGCTGGCTGAAACACGAGATTATTGTTCCGTCGGAAGAAGACCTGAACATCCTGGCCGATGCCGCATTTGGCAATGTTCTTCGAATCAAGAAAACGCTTGCTGAAGTGAAAATGCTCGAAATCCGGCGCGCCATTGTCGAAGCGACCGACCCTGCCGAAAGCGACCTCCTGATGGCCGACTACATGCACTTCAAACGAATCGACGTGGAAATTGCCAAGTTGCTGGGAACAGTGATTTCGGGATAAATCGTCCCTTTCTTAATCCGCATTACAGCTATCATAGCAAATAAATTAGACAGGATACATTTTCCGAACCCAGTCTCGTTGTGGAGTATAAAGGGGCAATTGTCAAAAATACGATTGTTCCTTTATCCATTACAATGCGCTACATCTTCTCTTCACTTTTCCTTTTCCTGGCCATTTCAGCTACTGGCCAAACCGTAGCTATCAGCGGCTTTATCGAAGACAGTCTCTCCCGCGAGCGGCTACCCGGTGCCTCCATCCAAATTGGTAAGGCTGCCGTGTTAACCAATAATTACGGTTTCTTTACCCTTCGGCTTTCGCAGACATCATCAAAAATAATAAGGATACAACACATTGGCTACCAGCCTAAGGTACAACCAATTGCTTTTGCTAAAGATACCATTTTGATTATCAGACTGGCAACTCAAGCCCGTCAGTTAGAAGCCGTTACGGTGCAGGGTGATTTTCTGAATCGAACCGTTGAACCGGGAAAATATCGCTTGCCCCTGCAACTACTTCGGCAGGCTCCGGCCCTGATGGGAGAAGCTGATATTCTGAAGTTTATTCAAACCCTCCCCGGTGTGCAGGGCGGTACCGAAGGCACCGCCGGTATCCATGTGCGCGGGGGTAGCCCCGACTAAAACCTGATGCTGCTCGACGGGATGCCTATTTACAATGCCTCGCATTTGTTCGGGTTTTTCTCGGTATTCAATCCCGAAGCTATTTCTAACGCCGATTTTTACAAAAGTGCGATTCCCGCCCGGTTTAGTGGTCGGCTATCGTCGGTGGTCGATTTGACCATGAAAGAGGGCAACAAACAAGAACGACATGGCCGGATTGCCCTTAGCCCACTGGCGGGGAATTTGTTGCTCGAAGGACCGCTTCTCAAAAACAAGGTCTCCTATATGCTATCGGGTCGCCGAACCTGGCTCGATGCTTTTACCAATTTGGTGGGGCTGATTGGTGGACGTAGCCGGGTGGGTTATCACTTCGACGATGTCAATGCTAAAATCAATGCCGACCTCTCCAAAAATCAACGATTGTATCTAAGTTGGTACCGGAGCAAAGACCGTTTTCAGAACAAGTATGACGACAATCAAACCAAAAACGAATATGGCTACGATTGGGGAAACAGCACATTATCAATGCGTTACACCCACTTGCTTTCCGATAAGCTGTTTGGTAGCTTACAGCTTGGTCTCGTCAATTACAACTACTCTCTGAACACCTTCTTTAAAACAACTGAAGGCAGTGTTCGTTTCGATACGCGCTCGGCCATTCGGGATATATTACTAAAGACAGACTTCGATTTCTCGTTGACTCAGTCGATGCAAATGCGGTTTGGCGGGCAACTTTCCATACGTCGATTCACGCCCGAAATTCGATTGATTCGGGGCGATTTAGCAATCGATACCCCGGCTTCGCCCGGCCAACCCGCTAGCAGTAATGAAGCGTCGGTTTACGTTGAAAATCAGTGGGATATTTCGGAACAAATTAGTTTGAACATGGGGTTAGTGCAGTCGGTCAATGTAGTGCCAGGCAAAACCTACGCCAACCTGCAACCCCGGTTCAGCCTTCAATATGGGCTGTCGGATCGACTATCTATTAAAGCGGCCTACAACATTCAAGTTCAGTATTTGCACCTGCTCACCAACTCCTCGCTGGGTTTGCCCACCGATTTGTGGGTGCCAACCAACGAAACCATTCGCCCACAAATGGGTCAATAGTTTGGAGACCTATCTAAAACAAACGTTTGGAACCTGGTCGGGTTGGGTGAGTTATACCCTGGCCTGGAACGAACGCCTGTTTCCCGAATTGAATGGGGGCCGCTGGTTCCCCTATACCTACGACCGTCGGCACGTTTTGAATGCAGTCGTGACCAAAACCACCCGACCAAACCAGCAACTAACGGCCACGTTTCTGTTCAATACGGGTGCAGCCGCCACACTCCCTACCAGCTGACTTCAACTCCCCTTGCCTGACGCGGGAATTAGCAGTATCTATCAAACAGAATTTGAGAATTCCTTCAACCAATTTGACGTGCTTGACAAACGAAATAACTTTCGGCTTCCGTCATACCACCGTTTAGATGTTAGTTACCGCTTCGACAAAGTGAAAAAGCGAGGAACCCGGTCGTGGCTCCTGTCC
>JAJAYX010000073.1 GCA_026785985.1 Rudanella sp.
CGACCTGCCCGTTGTGACGGTGCAGACCACCTACACCGGGGCCAACGCCAACATCGTGGAATCGCAAATTACTGAACCCCTCGAAGAATCGATCAATGGCATTGCGGGTATTCGAACCCTGTCGAGCAGCAGCCGCGATGGTCGTTCGTCGATTTCAGTTGAATTTGAGCTGGATATCGACATCGAGAATGCCGCCAACGACGTGCGCGACCGGGTGAGCCGGGCCATCGCCAATATGCCCCCCGAAGCCGACCCGCCCGTGGTGGCCAAAGCCGATGCCGATGCCAGCCCCATTTATTTTATCCAGATACTGTCAAACAAACGCTCCCTGTTGGAAGTAAACGACATTGCAAACCGGCAGTTTCGCGAGCGTTTCCAAACCATTCCGGGCGTGAGTAACGTGCAGATTTGGGGCGAGAAAAAATATGCCATGCGGCTCCGTATCGACCCCGTTAAACTGGCTTCGTACCGGCTCACAGCACTCGACGTGTCCAACGCTCTGCGCACCCAAAACGTTGAATTACCGTCGGGTTCGGTGGAGGGTTCTAACACCGAACTCACCGTGAGAACGCTGGGCCGACTCACCACAGTCAACGATTTCAACAACCTGATTCTGAAAGAAAGTACCGATCAGGTCGTAAAATTTCAGGACGTAGGCTTCGCCGAACTGGCCCCCGAAGTGGAACGCACCATGTTTAAACGCGATGGCGTGCCGATGGTGGCAGTAGCGGTGGTGCCGCAACCGGGAGCCAATCAGATTGAGATTGCCAACAATATTTACAAAAAGCTGGAGCAGATCAAGCGCGACCTCCCGCCCGATCTAAAAGTGATGTTGGGCTTCGACTACACCCAGTATGTTCGGCGGTCGATAGCCGAGGTTCAGGAAACCATTGCTATTGCGTTTGCTCTGGTAGCCCTCATTATTTTCCTGTTTCTTCGCGACTGGCGAAGCACGATTATCCCGCTGACGGCCATTCCGGTCTCGCTCATCGGTACGTTTTTTATCATGTATCTCTGCAACTTTTCCATCAACGTACTCACGCTGTTAGGTATCGTATTGGCCATTGGTCTGGTTGTTGACGATGCCATTGTGGTATTAGAAAACATTTACGCCAAAATCGAGGACGGAATGTCGCCGTATCGGGCTGCCGTGAGCGGTTCCAACGAGATTTATTTTGCCGTTATCTCCACCACCGTCACGCTGGCAGCGGTATTTTTACCCGTCATTTTCCTGCAGGGAATCACGGGTCGGTTGTTCCGCGAATTTGGTATTGTGGTGGCCGGATCAGTCATTATTTCGGCGTTTGTGTCGCTCACGCTAACCCCCATGCTGGCCTCCAAGTTGCTCAAAAACCGCAAACGGCAACCCTGGCTTTACCGCACAACCGAACCGTTTTTCGAATGGCTGATTTCGGGTTATGAGCGTTCGCTGGCCAGTTTTTTGCGGGTTCGCTGGCTGGCCTGGGTTATCATGGTCGCCATGATTAGCATCGTGTATGGCCTGTTTGCTACCAAAGCTATCCCCTCCGAACTGGCCCCGCTCGAAGACCGGGGAGGGCTCAGAATTCAGTCCACCGCGCCCGAAGGAGCCACATTTGAGTATATGCTGGGTTTCACCGATGCCTTGAGCAAAACGATTCGTGCTCAACACGATTCTACCACCATTCCCGGTGTCATTGCCATCACCTCGCCCAGCTTTGGCAGCGGGGCCACCAACACCGGGATGGTACGGATTTACCTTGGCGAAAAACCGGGACGTACCAAAACACAACAGCAGATTGCCGACGAAATTGCGCCCGTTTTGAAAACGTTTACGGGTGCCAGAACCTTCATTGCCCAGGAGCAAACCATCCAGACCGGCCAACGGGGCGGCAGTGGCCTGCCCGTGCAGTTTGTGATTCAGGCTACTTCTTTTGAGAAGCTGCGGGCCAAAGTGCCGGAGTTTATGAAAGCCGTGCAGGCATCCGACAAATTCGCGGCCTCCGACGTTAACCTCAAATTCACTAAACCCGAAATTCAACTCGACATTGACCGCGACAAAGCCCTGAACCTAGGCGTGTCGGTGCAGGATGTAGCCCAAACACTGCAACTGGGCTTGTCGGGTCGGCGGTTTGGCTATTTCATCATGGATGGCAAGCAATACCAGGTCATCGGCCAAATCGAGCGGGAAGGTCGCAACGACATTACTGACCTTAAATCGCTGTATGTCAAGAACAATCGGGGCGAATTAATCCAGTTGGACAACCTTGTGCGGGTGTCGGAGCAAAGCACTCCGCCCACACTTTATCGTTACAATCGGTATGCTTCGGCAACGGTTTCGGCGGGGTTGGCCAAAGGCGTTTCGCTGGGCGATGGGATTGCCGAGATGGAGCACATCGCCAAAGTGGCCCTTGACCCCTCATTTACCACCGCCCTCGACGGCACCAGCAAGGAGTTTCGCGAGAGTTCGTCCAGTTTATACTTCGCTTTTGCCCTCGCCCTGCTATTGATTTACCTGATTCTGGCAGCTCAGTTCGAGAGTTTCATTGACCCGATTATCATCTTGCTAACGGTTCCCTTAGCCGTGTGCGGGGCATTGCTAACACTCTGGGATTTTGGCCAGACCCTCAACGTATTCAGCCAAATCGGGATCATCACGCTGGTGGGTTTAGTCACGAAAAACGGCATATTGATTGTGGAATTTGCCAATCAGCGTAAAGAACACGGAGCCAACAAACACCAGGCCGCGTTGGAAGGGGCCGTTGCCCGTTTCCGCCCCATTCTGATGACGAGCCTGTGCGCGGCCCTCGGTTTATTGCCCGTTGCCCTCGCCCTCGGTGCCGGTTCCGAAAGCCGGGTCTCTATGGGAATCGTGGTGGTGGGTGGCCTCATTTTCTCCACCGCCCTAACGCTGTACGTAATCCCGGCAGTCTATACATACTTGAGTCGCGCGGTGGTAAAG
>JAJAYX010000074.1 GCA_026785985.1 Rudanella sp.
AAATCACCCCGGCGCGAGGACGCAATGAGCAGATAACGACCATAGTGGAAGAGTAATTCGGACAGATACGGGTCCTCGAATCCCTGATTTTTCAGACGGTTTAGCCGGGCATCCTGGGGCAGTTCCTGTGGGTTTACAGTGGGGTCGAGGGTTAGTTTCACCCGGTCGTAGAGTGCGCGATAATCGGCCAGATGCGCCTGAAAAAGAGTCGAAAGAGACTGACTAATGGCTCTCTGCATCGTTTCGCTGCTGCGTTTCTCCGGGTTGGGGAGGGCATAGTCGGTGGCGGCTGTCAGGTACAGCGTCAGTTCGTCGGCGTTCGTTATCGTCATCAGTCCGGTGGCATCTACCGAAATTTTACCGGTAGTAGCCACAGCTTTCAGATCAGACGCGAACCGCATCCCAACGGGTAGCCCCGTTTTTTCGTCGGCCCGGTCAATTCGTCCGCGCATCAGGAGCCGGTGCGGGTCGGTGGCCGAAACCGCCGTGCTGGCATCCTGCTCGCGCTGAAGCCGGACACGCACGTTGACTGAGCCGGGTTGGTTGCCCGTTAGCCGAACCACGATAACCCCGGCGGGGTGCGACGCGAACACCTCGCGCCGATAGCTGTTCCCTCCGTGCCGAAACTGCGTTACGGCCACGGCAGAATCCAGACTAAGCCACCGCCGGTAGTCGGAGTATGTCGTATCGCCGGACGGTATCATCTCGATAAACAAGTCGCCGAGGGGTTGGTACGGTCGAATGGTTAGCGGTTGGCCCATGAGGGTTTGGGCCGCCAACTGTTCAGATTCGTCGTTTTTTCCGGCAAACATCAACCGCTGCACCTCGGGCAGTGCCTGAGCCGCGCCAGGATTATTGGTATTTCGGCGGTAACCATCCCACAGACTTTCTTCGTTGAGCTGAATCCGTTCGCGCAGCACCCCGCCAAAGACCATTGCCCCCAGCCGACCATTGCCAACGGGCAGAGCCTCTACCCAACCGCGTTTCTCAAAGCGAAACGTATTGGTAAACTCCGGTGCCTGGTAACTGAAAACGGCGGGTTGGTAGGCCGGTTTCGTAAACCAGAGTTGCATGGGCTTTTGCTGGGAAAAACCGGCGAAAGGTATCGCGACAACAAAAAATACAATCCGTAATAGTCTCATAGTTAGTATTTTACGGGATTGGCAGTTTCCAGGGGCTGCGATAATGCGCCTTCACGAGGTCGTTGGCATTGTCGTCATTGCGAATGGTTTGCGTTGTTTCATCCCAGAGTACTTTTCGCCCTAACCGGTACGCCATATTGCCCAGTTGCGCGTTCACCGCCACATTGCGGCCCACTTCGACCGGCGCGTTGGGTTGCTGCCGACTGCGGACGCACTCCACGAAGTTGAGCGTATGCTTATCGAGGTCATTACCGTATCGGGGGTGACGCGGCATAGCCGGTGTCAGGTAGTGGCCATTTTCGGCTTCGGGCAACAGCTCCCAACCCTCGCGGTCAACCACGACCGTGCCGAGGTTGCCAATGAAAGCCACGCCATGCTGCCGGTCGTAGGGTCCCCGCGCTATGCCGATGGCCTGCTCCCATTGCAGGGTGAACGCGCCGAAATCGTACAGTGCCTGCATGGTGTCGGGGGTTTCGCCCGCGTGGTCAGGGAAACCAAACCGCCCGCCCAGCGCCACCACCGATTTGGGTGTCGTTACGTTCATGCCCCAGAGTGCCATGTCGATCATGTGGGCACCCCAGTCGGTCATCAGGCCCCCGGCATAGTCCCAGAAATACCGAAAGCTGCCATGAAACCGATTTTTATTGAAAGGCCGCTCCGGGGCCGGGCCAAGCCACATGGCGTAGTCAACCCCGGCGGGTACGGGTTCGTTGGGCAGCACCGGAAACGTTTTGCCGTAGGGCATATAGGCCCATGTTTTTACCGTCCGAACCGTCCCGATTTTTCCCGATTGCACGTGGTCGATGGCGGCTTTCCAGTGGCCCCCGCTCCGCTGCCACTGCCCCACCTGCACTATGCGGTTGTGCTTCCGGGCGGCAGCAACCATCAGGTTGCACTCCTCGATGGAGTTGGCCAGTGGTTTCTCGACGTACACATCCTTCCCGGCCTGACACGCCATCACCGTGGGCAGACAATGCCAGTGGTCGGGCGTTCCAATGATAACCGCGTCTATGTCTTTGTTTTCAAGCACCTTCCGGAAGTCGCTGTACAAAATTGGCTTTGGGCTACCCGCCAGCGTACCGGTCATTTTTTCCAGGTCGGCAGCCCGGCGCGTCAGCACGTTCTGATCCACGTCGCACAGGGCCGCGCACCGAACGCCCGGATGCCGAAGCATAGACGTCAGATCGGCCCAGCCCATGCTGTTGCACCCGATCAGGGCCACCGAAATGGTATCGGCAGCCGAACGAATTGGAGGGTGCGATGATGGATTTGCCAGCAGTTGAGCGGGCAGTGTGGCCCCGGCGGCAAGCTGAGCGGATTGCTGTAGAAATTGTCGTCGTGAGTTTGTCATGGGAATGGTTTGTAGAGAACTGTATTTTTAGGAATGGTTTTATCGAGGGCCAGCGGAATGCGGGCATTTTTGAGGAAATTGGTATGGACAGTCAAATCACGGGTGTTGGCTCCGGTGATCCTCGAAAACGTGCCGGTGCCGGGCTGAGCCGTACATTCGCTGATGATGCCGTTGCGGCAGTCGGTCAGCAGCAGGGCAGACGTGGTGGCGGCTGGCTGGGCCTGCCGGGCCGATACGTCGCGCAGCCGGAAGTTGCTCACCCGTTCCAATACCAGCGCGTGCTGCCAGACCGGTTCGGGTTGTTCATCGTTCCAATGTACCGAAACATTGTCGAGAATCAGGCCATCGATACCCGAAAAAAGTAGCGCGTTGGCGGTGCGTTTGTCGGGGGTGGCTTCGGGTTCCATGAAGAGTTGCAGGTTGCGGATACGCAGGTTCTCGATGGGCTGATCTACGGTGGTAATGGCCCGGCTGGTTCCCTGGGCGTAGGCCGTTACGTTGTCGATGGTAATATTTTTGATACTGCCAACGGGCGAATCGGGTGTTCGCTTTTTGAGGACGAAGTAAAACGCGTCGGCACTGCCCCACCAGTTCCAGTGTCTGCGCCGGAGGTCCATCGTCAGGTTACTGAACGTTACGTCGCTGATGGTGGCTCCGTCCTGCACGTTGATGCTGATGCCCCGGTTGGCGTCCCGAATAACGCAGTTGGTGAAGAAGACGTGGCGGATGGGCGCCCTGGTTTCCGAACCAATTTTCAGCGCGGCCGACGAACTGGTCAGGATGCAGTCAGAGACGATGATATTTTCGGTGGGGTACGTCTTTTCTTCGCTGCTATTCCAGCGGCCCGTTTTCAGGCAGATAGCATCGTCGCCGGTCGAGATGGTGCAGCCGCTGACGTGGGCGTTGGACGTACCGTCGAGGTCGATACCGTCCGAGTTTACGCCCATCTCCAAATCCGAACGAATAGTAACGGCCCGAAACCGGACGCGGTTGCAGCCCCACAGGCGGGCGGCCCACAGCGAACTGTTCACGAGCGTAACGCCCTCAATCACTACGTCGTCACATTCCCGGAACAGCAGCGTATAAGCCGCTTTACCCGTACGGTAGCTGCGTTTCATGGCTATCCCTGCTTTCCGGGCAATGGCCACTTCGATGTCGATTTCGGCATCGGTGGTGGTGTAATCGGCCCATTGGTAGGTGGCCTGCCCGTCAATTTGGCCCCGCCCCCGAATGGTAATGTTGCTCGCTCTTTCGGCGTAAATAAACCCGCTGTTATTGACGAAAGCCGGGTTGGCCACATCAACGAACAACACGGCCCCGGCGTCAATCTGGAGGGTAATATTGTTGTACAGGTCAATGTGCAGGCAGGTGTAGTTACCGGGAGGTACCTGCACCACGCCCCCGCCTACCTGCCGGGCAGCGGCAATGGTCCGTTCAATGGCCACAGTGGCATCGTCGGTTTTCTGGCCGGTGGCCCCGTAGTCGCGGATGTTGAACACGGTGGGCGCGGCAATGCCCGGCAGAGACAGCCAAAGTATGATAAAGAAAGGAGTAAATCTCGTCATCTGGTATGAGTGGCGTAAGGCTGGTCAGTTGGGTTTTTCGGCTTGTTGTAGCAGCGTAACGATGGCGCGGTGGCCGTTGTCGCGGGCGCGGTCAATGGCCCGAAACCCGTCGCTGTCGCGGTAATACACGTCGGCTTTTTGGGAAAGCAACCGGTTTACTTCTGCCATGTTGCCATCCCAGGCGGCTCTGAGCAGTTCGCGACCCAGCTTCCCGGTGCTGACTTCGGTGGGTTTGTCGGGTTGGGTAGCTACCGTTTTACCGGTTTTGAGCGCAGTTAGCGTACCAGTTAGCTGGCGGGCTTTGGCGAGCTGGGCGGGCGTCTTTCCGGCCTT
>JAJAYX010000075.1 GCA_026785985.1 Rudanella sp.
GGGTGCGACTGGCCAATTCGCGCACGGGTCAGGTGGTCTATGAGGATGGTTTTTAGCCCGCCAGGAACGGATATGAGCTACAACTCCTTCCGCCAATAACCCCCTCACCATATCGGTGGAGCCGATATACAAAACCGAACGCTGATGAATGGATTCGGGCGCAATATCGAGTACGCATTGCTGCCCATCAGAAGCCTGCCCGCCCGCCTGCTCGGCAATGAAGGCCATCGGATAGCATTCATAGAGCAAGCGTAGTTTACCGGCAGGAGATTTAGCCGTTGGTGGATACAGGTAGATACCTCCTTTGATGAGATTTCGGTGAAAATCGGCCACCAGCGACCCAATATACCGACCCGTAAACCGACGTGTCTTACAGGCAAGCAGATACTGTTGGATGTTGGCCGGGTAGTCATCAAAATTTCCGTCGTTGCACGAAAAGATCGTTCCCGTTTGGGGCTGGTTTAGGTGGGCGTGCGACAGAATGTACTCGCCCAGCGAATTGTCATACGTGAATCCACTTACCCCCAATCCGGTTGTCAGCACCAGAATTGTGGAGGAGCCATACAGAATATACCCGGCTGCCACCTGCCGCCGACCGCCCTGTAGAAAATCAGCCATTGTAGCCTCGCTACCAATCGGTGAAACGCGCCGGTAAATCGAGAAAATAGTGCCGATGGATACGCTTACGTCAATATTGGAGGAGCCGTCGAGCGGGTCGATGGCGACAATGTATTTGCCGTTGTTGTTGCCCGTATGGATAATGTCGTCGTCTTCTTCGGAGATGATCGCACACACTTCCCCGCCGTTTTTGAGGGCACGTATGAACCGAATGTTGGCAATAACATCGAGTTTTTGCTGCGTTTCGCCCTGCACATTGTCCGACCCTGCCGAACCGGCAATATCCATGAGACCCGCCCGGTTAACTTCCCGGTGTATGATCTTGCTGGCTAAGGCAATATCACGCAGTAATTGCGATAATTCGCCGGTGGCAAAGGGAAACGCATTTTGCCCGCGCTGAATATAGCGATCCAGTGTGGTGCCAACGGGCATCGCCAAATCGGGTTGATCAGTATGGTTCCCATTGGGTAAGGGCATAGCAGCGAGTGTGATCATGCGTTTTGGCTGGTTTTATGGTGTTCCGCATTTGGTTGCCGTTTATTAATGAAAAGACTGTTCAATTGTTGTGCTTTTGCGTCATAGGCGGCAGGGTCGGCCCAGGTTTGGCGCGGGTCAAGCACGGAGGCAGGCACGCCGGGGCAGGCTGTTGGCATGGATAACCCAAAAACTGGATGCTCCACAAAGGGAATGTCGGCAAAGGCATTCGTCAGTGCGGCCCGGATCATGGCGCGGGTGTGTGCCAGTTTCATTCGGTGGCCAACCCCGCAACCGCCCCCCGTCCAGCCGGTGTTGATCGACCAGACATTCACCCCATGTTGGCGAATTTTATCGCCCAGCATTTGTGCATAAGTAGCTGGTGGTAAAGGCATAAACGCAGCCCCAAAACAGGCCGAGAACGTGGCCTGTGGTTCGGTAACGCCCATTTCGGTGCCTGCCACTTTAGCGGTGTAACCCAGCACGAAATAATCCATTGCCTGCTCGGTAGTCAGTCGCGAAATGGGGGGCAGTACGCCAAAAGCATCGCAGGTGAGAAAGAAAATGTTGCGGGGATGAGTGCCCACTGAGGGCACAACCGCATTGTCGATAAAATTGATTGGATACGATGTGCGGGTGTTTTCGGTGAGGGAAGTGTCCGAATAATCGACCGTGTGGGTGTTGGGTAAAAAACACGTGTTCTCCACAATAGACCCGTAGCGGATGGCATCGAAAATCTGTTGTTCCTGCCCACGGGTCAGGTTCACTACTTTCGCGTAGCAACCTCCCTCAAAATTAAAGATGCCCCGGTTGCTCCACCCGTGTTCGTCATCACCAATCAGTCCCCGTTCGGGGTCGGCCGAGAGTGTTGTTTTGCCCGTGCCGGATAAACCAAAAAACAGGGCCACATCCGGCTCCTGCGACTCGGTTCCAAGGCCAACATTGGCTGAACAGTGCATAGACAATACGTTTTGCTGGGGCAGCAGAAAGTTGAGAGCCGAAAATACCCCCTTTTTGATCTCACCCGCATAGCCCGTTCCTCCAATCAGAATCACCCGCTTGGATAGGTTCAGGATCGCGAAATTTGAACTCCGCGTGCCGTCCTCACCCGGAATTGCCTGAAATTCGGGGATGGCCAGAATGGTGAAGTCAGGGGTGAAATCGGCCAGTTCTTCGTCTGAGGGGCGCAGAAACATGTTATCGCAGAACAGATTTTGCCAAGCCGAGGTGGTCAACATACAGAGTTTAAGCTGGTAGTTGGGGTCGGCTCCCGCCAGGGCATAGCGCACATACACTTTATGGTATTCGACAAAGTGGCACATTTTCCGGTGAAGACGGTCAAACTGGGCCTCATTGAAGGATAGGTTTACCGAACCCCAGTCTACGTTGGCCGTCGTTAGGTCATCCTCAACAATATACCGATCCTTTGGCGAACGCCCCGTAAACTGACCCGTTGCACACATCAGGGCACCGGTGTCGGTGAGTTGGCCTTCTGCGTTTCGCAACGCATGTTCAATTAACTCGGCGGGCGACAGTTGAAAATGCAACTCATTCACATCGCTGATTTTAAGGAATGCCAGGGCTTTCTCGCCCGGAATTTCGGCAACAGTTGGTCTCTGAACCTTAACTTCGGCTACCATATCGTAGTTGGTTTTGATGTTTAAGAAGCTGTCTGCGTTAATCACTTTGGCCTGAAAACTGGTCTTTTAACTGTAGACTGCGTTAATTTTTTAAGCCGTAGCTACGGCTACGACCCGCAAAAAGTGCCTTGCCTACAGTAAAAATCCTTCGCTTTCAGCCTCAAATCGCTAACTCAAACAGCTTCTAATACGTTTATGGTCTAAATATAAAATGGCGACTCTGCAATAAAAAGCGAACGTTCGCTAAATTTAGTTAATCGCTAAAAATTCTTTATTTGGTGAATTTTCATCTGAGAATAGTTATTTTTGACCCATGACAACCGATCGGGAGAAAGTACGACTCATCTTTGGCTTGAAACTCAAGCAGCTACGCAATGATCTGGGACTTTCGACCTATGAGCTGGCTAATCGAACAGGGTTATCACCTTCGTATGTAAACGAGATCGAGAAAGGCAAAAAGTACCCCAAAAGCGAAAAGGTATTTGCCCTAGCCAAAGCCCTCGACACCACCTACGATACACTCGTGTCGCTGAAGGTGAGCAAACAGCTTGAGCCGGTGGTGGAGTTGCTCAATTCCAACATTCTGAGCGAGTTGCCCTTCGATTTGTTTGGCATTGAACCGGGCTATTTTCTGGAAGTAATGGCCAGCGCGCCCAGCAAATTAAGTGCCTTTGTCAGCACCCTGATTGAGATTGGGCGGAATTATGACTTGAAAGTGGAACAGTTCTATTTCTCGGCACTGCGAACCTATCAGGCCATGCACGATAATTACTTTGAGGAGATCGAACTCGAAGCCGACGCTTACCTGACTGACCACCCCCTCCCCGAAACTCCCGCCGACTGCCCTGCATGGCTGGCCAACATCCTGACCACTGACTACCAATGCGAAATCGAGTCGTATGACGCTGCTACCCGACCCGAACTCTCCATGCTCCGTTCGGTGTATTTGCCGGAAAAAAACAGGCTACTGCTCAATAGTCAGTTATCGAACGAGCAACGGGCGTTCACATTGGCGCGGGAAGTGGGCTACCGCAGGCTTAAACTGAGCATTCGTCCGTTGGAATCGTCGGTGCTGGAAGCCAGAACATTCGATGAGGTGTTGAATAACTTCCGGGCTTCCTATTTCGCCCGCGCCATTTTGATTCCACGTCAACGCCTGCTCGACGAACTGACCGAACTGGTGGCGCAACCCACCTGGGACAACAACCGGTTGCTGCGCATGATGGAGCCGTTTGCGGTGACTCCCGAAATGTTTTTGCTACGAACCACCAACCTGCTTACCAGCCATTTCGGGCTGAAGGAGTTGTTTTTTCTTCGGTTCAATCAACAGGCCGAAACCCAACGGTTTCAACTGACCAAAGAACTGCACCTGAGCAAACTGCACACGCCACACGGCACCGCCCGCGACGAACATTATTGTCGGCGGCAAGTATCCGTGACGATTCTGAACGAATTGCGGCAGCTTCAGCAGGAGGGCGGGTGGGATGGAAAACCCATTTGCCGGGCGCAGCGAATCACGTTTTCAACCAGCGGAAACGCCTATTTTGTCTTTTCAATTGCGAAATCGTCGCCCCCAACCCAGGACAACAGCAGCATTAATATTGGCTTTCCCCTCACCGATCAGCTTCGCGAGGTGTTGAAGTTTCTGAATGATCCCGGCATTCCCGACACACTCGTGGGTGAAACCTGCGAACGTTGCCCCATTACCGACTGCACCGTTCGGGCAGCCGAACCGGTTGTTCTCGTGCGTCAGCAACGAACCAATAGGGTGCAGAAACTCATCGAGAAACTGCGTTTCGACTGACAGGCCGTTTGGGGTGTCCACACCGGGCAGTAGAAAGTAAGCCAATACCCCCCGATGCTTTGTAAAGAAAACCGCCATTGTGCGTTATTTTTGACCAGCTAACGATCTATTTCCAATTTATGAAAAAGACAACATCAACCCTATTCCTGAGCCTTGCTGCCGTAGGATTCGCTTTTGCTCAGGTTGAACCCGCCAAACAAACCCCCCAATCGTCGGAAATTTGGGAGCCGGTGCCACCCATTGTAACGCCGGGCGTGTTTTTGGCTAACACGGCTGGTACTACGGCCCCGTCTGACGCTATTGTGCTGTTCGACGGTAAAAATGTTGATGCCTGGGTGGCCAACAAAGGCTATAACCCAACCGCCAGCACCGACCCGCTACAGTGGATTGTACGCGATGGCGTGTTGTATTCCGGCAAAACATCGTCGGCCATGACGAAGCAGCAGTTTGGCGACATGCAGTTGCACCTTGAATTCCAGACACCAGAAAAAGTGGAAGGTAACGGACAGGGCCGGGGCAATAGTGGTGTGTTTATTCAGGGCCGTTACGAGGTACAGGTATTGGATAATTATAATAACCCGACCTACGTGAATGGCATGGTTGGCTCCATCTACAAGCAGGCTATTCCGTTGGCCAATCCCAGCCGCAAGCCCGGCGAGTGGCAGTCCTACGATATTATTTACACGCAACCACGCTTCAGCAAGGCTGGTGTTATGATCGACCCCGCCTACGTTACGGTGATGCTAAACGGGATTCTGGTGCAAAACCACGTCGCCATTCGGTGTACAACCGAGTATATCGGCTACCCAAAAATGATTGCTCACGGCAAAGGCCCTATCATTTTGCAGGATCACGGTAACCCCGTGGGTTTCCGCAACATCTGGGTGAGGGAGCTTTAACAGTGAAAAGCAATCAACCAACAGCGAACAGCAGAACATAATGAGCCAAAACCGTGGATCGATAAGGAGCGAATTTGAAATACCCGAATTGTGTTGGCGGCTGATGGCAGGCTATTGGTTGATTGCTGTTCATTGTTCGCTGATATCCCCCCTTCCGGCCTATCAGCTTTTTAATCAGAAGGGCAAAGCCATTAGCTACGAAAAACTGCTGAAACAGGCCGCAGAGGCCGATGTGGTGTTGTTTGGCGAGTTGCATAACAACCCCATCTGTCACTGGCTCGAACTGCAGCTTACAAAAGACCTGTTCGCGCTGAAAAAAGGGCAGTTGGTGCTGGGGGGAGAGATGTTCGAGGCTGATAATCAGGCGGCTCTGACAAGCTACGTGCAGGGTAGCATTTCCGATAAAGAGTTTGCCAAACAGGCTCGACTATGGCCAAACTACGCCACCGACTATCGACCTATCGTTGATTTTGCGCGTATCAACAAGATTTCGTTTGTGGCTGCAAACGTACCGCGCCGATATGCCAGTTTGGTGGCTCGGCAGGGCCTGACCGCGCTCGATACGGTGGCTGGCAAACAATGGATGGCTCCGTTGCCACTGACGGTCGACTTGACGCTACCGGGCTACAAAGGTATGATGGATATGATGTCGGACAGTCGCACTGTGGGTCATAGGTCGACCGGGTCGTCGCATAATGGGTCTGGAGGGAACAATAGTAGTGAGAATTTTGCCCGTGCGCAGGCAATTAAAGATGCAACAATGGCCCATTTTATTTTGCAGAACTGGCAGCAGGGGAAAATACTGCTACACTATAATGGTGATTATCACTCTAAGAATTTTGAAGGAATTAGCTGGTATTTACATCAGCAACGGCCTGCACTCCGAATTGTAACTATATCGTCGGTAGAACAAGAGTCAATACAACGCCTACAAGTAGAGAATCAGAATACGGGATCAGTGATTCTCACTATTCCGTCGGATATGACTAAAACATACTAAATGAAAATAAGGTCAACAATAGGCTGATTGACAGGTATTTGAGTCGAATTTTACCGGAGGAATTTTAGCGTGAGAGAGAAAATTACGTATAAATGTACATCTTTGAGTAACCTTATTGGACGAGTTTCACCGTACTAATGCAGGAAGTTTCTAACACAATAGTTGTTGTTGCTGACGATGCTGACGATCAGTTTCTGATCCGAAACGTTTTTGAACAGACCAATCCGGCCATTGAAGTTGTCACACTTTCGGATGGTGACGAAGTATTGCCCTATCTGAATAAATAGTCTTCCCTTCCCAAACTGGTATTGCTTGATCTGAACATGGCCTGGCTTAATGGCTTGCAGACGTTGGCCCAACGGCTCGAAAGGGAGTGGATTAAATAATTGAGTTAAACGTTAAGAGTTGGCCGACGCGAAAGAATCGCGTGCGTCAGCCAACTCTTAACGTTTAACTATCAACTGCTAACTTCACTTAAAACCCTAACCCAACCGCCATTGCCTGAATAGGTGATGGGAACGTTGCGACCGAAGTCGCTGCACCCGTCATTAAATCAACACGATATACGCCTGACATAAC
>JAJAYX010000076.1 GCA_026785985.1 Rudanella sp.
CCGGGCACAACGCTTTTCACCTCTTCTAGCATGTGGTCGTCAGGTTCTTTTGTTTTAATGTGAACCCCCTTTTTTTTATTAAAAACTGGTGGGGGTGAACGCGACCCTGGCCGACCTTAAAGTGACGGATAAACCTGTGGTGTTGGTCTTCAACAAGATGGATCAGTTTGTGCCGAAAGAAGAATGGGCACCCGAATACGACGAGGAAGGCGACGAACCCATTGCCGTGGCCATGCGCCGAAAAACCGCGCTGCAATACCTGAAAAAGACGTATCTGACCAAGAAAGCGGATAACGTCGTGTTTATTTCGGCCCAAACCCGCGAGAATTTCACGGAACTCCGCGAGTTGGTCTATAAGTTGGTTCGCGAACTGCATGTCAAGATTTACCCAAACTGGCTCGACATTCCGCTCACCGATTATGTGGAAGAAGGCGATGGTTTCGGCCTGGATATGCCCGCCGAGAACCCGGTTACGGCTTAGTAATTACACGCGAAACCAACTCCCCATTGTGGCTCCATTTGGGGAGTTGGTTGTTTTTAAGCAAATTTGCGTTGTTGAACCACCTTAGCTGATGACCGAAAAAGAACGCCTTAGCCAATTAGAAGAACTTGTCGCTGAAATGCTCAGTAAACAAGATGTTACTATTGAAGATATTGCCCAATTGAGAGCAGACGTTGCCCGACTGAAAGAGGACATTGCCCAACTGAATAGTAAACTAGTTCGCATTGAGGGGCGGATTGACCGCTTGGAAAACCGGATTGATCGGCTTGAAAAGCGCGTTAACGATATGACTTCGGTCGTCAAAATGCTTGCTGAACAACAAGCCGTTTTAACTGATAAGGTAGAATCTCTGCAACATACTGTTGAGACTGGTCAGAAGCAGACGATGGATTTGTTACAGCAAATCATAAAGAAAATCAACAGTTTATAATTTTTGGCACTGTAGTTCAACGGATAGAATAGGCGTTTCCTAAACGCTAGATCCGGGTTCGATTCCCGGCAGAGCCACTACTTTACAGCCTAGGCGTTTGCTAAACGCTTGATACGGCCGGGGGTGCGTTCGCCTTCGATTCCCGGCGGAGCCACTACTTTACGCCCAGGCGTTTGCTAAACGCTTGATACGGCCGGGGGCGCGCTCGCTATCACCGAACGGATATATCGAAGCCCTTCCTGCCTTTGTACACTAAACCTGTACAGTTCATGAATCAACGTAGTACACTCCTGAGCCTCGCCCTGCTGATTGGCGGCATCACCATGACTTCCTGCACCTCCAACAAACCGGCTGACGATCAGAAATCGGGCCTCGAAAAAGCGGCTTATGGCCAACTCCATGACGGTCGCTCGGCGGATTTGTATACCCTCCGAAACAGCGCGGGCATGACTGCCCAAATCACCAATTATGGCGGTATTCTGGTTGGATTGACAGCCCCCGACAAAGACGGACAGTTTGAAGATGTGACGCTCGGCTTCGATTCGTTGACCACCTATGTGAAAAGTAATCCGTATTTCGGGGCATTGATCGGGCGGTATGGCAACCGGATTGCCAAAGGCAAATTCACGCTCGACGGTAAGCCCTCTACGCTGGTAGTGAACAACACGGTGAATCACCTGCACGGCGGCACTGTTGGTTTCGATAAGGTTTTATGGACAGCCACGCCCGTGGAAGGCGACGAACCCGCTCTCAAATTGACCTATACATCGAAAGATGGCGAAGAGGGCTATCCCGGTAATTTGTCGGTAACGGTGGTTTATACGCTTCAGAAAGACAACGCGCTCAAGATCGACTACGAAGCCACCACCGACAAACCAACGGTGGTAAACCTGACCAACCACACCTATTTCAACCTGACGGGTGGAGCCAAACGTACCATTCTCGACCACGTTTTGACCCTGAACGCCGACCGCTTTTTGCCGGTAAACGAAACACTAATTCCGACCGGCCAACTGAAGCCAGTGAGCGGAACGGCCTTCGATTTTACGAAAGCAACCCGCATCGGAGACCGCATCGACGACTCAACCGATGTGCAGATAAAGTATGGTATGGGCTACGATCATTGCTGGGTACTCAGCGACAGCAGCCATAATCTGAAACCCATTGCCACCGTGTTTGAGCCAACCTCCGGGCGTGTGATGACAGTGCAGACCACCGAACCCGCTGTGCAGTTTTACACAGGCAATTTCCTCGATGGATCGGTGACGGGCAGGGAGGGTTTCCCTTACAAGCGACGCTATGCCTTGTGCCTCGAAACCGAACATTACCCCAACTCCCCCAATCAACCCGCCTTCCCAACAACCGTGCTGCGCCCTGGGCAGACCTACAAAACCACAACGATCTATCAGTTTTCGGTAAAGAAATAGCGGGAGGGAATAAATAACAGATTAGTACAAGTTATGAAAGTAGCTGGATTCAGTTTTGTCCGAAATGCCATCAAATTTGATTACCCTATTGTGGAAGCCATAACATCTGTTTTGCCGCTTTGCGATGAATTTGTAGTCGTGGTTGGTGATTCTGACGATGACACGCTGGCATTGGTAAACAGCATTCCGTCGGATAAAATCCGAATTGTTCGCAGTGTTTGGGATGACAACCTGCGCGAGGAATGCAGCGTGTTGGCCGTGGAAACTGACAAAGGACTTGCCGCTATTTCGCCTGATGTCGACTGGGTATTTTACATTCAGGGCGATGAAGTGCTACACGAAAAATACATCCCGGTTGTTCGGGAGGCCATGCAAACCTACCTGGGCGATAGGCTCAGGGTAGAAGGATTGTTGTTTCACTATCGACACTTTTACGGCTCTTATAACTACGTGGGAGATTCCCGAAAATGGTATAGGCGTGAGGTGCGGGTGATTCGAAATACGGGCGAGTTGGTTTCATATAAAGATGCTCAGGGGTTTCGAAAAAAGGATGGCACCAAGCCGACCGTAAAACTGATTGATGCCTGCATTTATCATTACGGGTGGGTAAAACCTGTTGAAACCATGCGGAGCAAAATTGGTTACCTGCACCGTTTCTGGAGTAGCGATGAGCAGAAGTTGGAAGATGTTCAGAAAGAAGCCCAGATTTTTAGTTACGAAAACCACGCCGACTCATTGGCTTTGTTTACGGAAACTCACCCGGCAGTAATGCAGGAACGGATTGCCCGCAGTAACTGGCCATTTGTGTTCGATACAAGAAAAAAAAGTAAATCATTGAAAGTAAGGGTGTTAGATTCTATTGAACGACTAACAGGCTGGCGTATTGGTGAGTATCGAAACTATAAATTACTGCCCTGATCGTTTCTGAACAAGGTGCGCTGTGTACTGGTTTAGGTGCATCCATACGTTTCATTGCCAGAATCCCCACCTATAAGAGTATTTGAATCCTACCTTTATAGATCAACTAAGAACTTCGGAGAAGTTGATTTTATAGTCCGATTTTCGCAAATAGCTCCTTGATTTGTTCCTCAGTAATCACTTTTTGTTCAATTAATTGCTGAACCTCCATAAAATTAACTACCTTTTCTAACCCTTTTAACAAAAAAAAATACCTTGCTTTCCCCTTCGAAAAAGCTAATGATGCCAGAAATTCTGCCATAACTCCCCTTGATGAGCATACGTTTTGTCCACCAGTTTGACCGACTTGCTACGTTTAGAGAGTTTCCCCCTGGGCGTATAAGAAGCCGTCACTGCGTTGGAGAGTCTCGACAATTTAATGCGGGTTATAAACTCATCGCCCAACTTAGCAATCGTTTCAAAATGGTCAACATCGTCGAATTCCCGGTCAGAGATATGCGTCAATATGACCCTTGATGACCTGCTTTTGTAAGGATAAAACGTCCCCCAAATAGGCCAAATCACTACTGTAGGGCTTACGAATGTCAAAGCCGTCATGCAAAACCCAGAGTCGTTTACTGCCTTTGGTAGATTCACGGGCTTTGGCTAGAACAACGGACTGAATTTATTGGGTGCTAAGTGTGTGGACTTGATGGCCATTTA
>JAJAYX010000077.1 GCA_026785985.1 Rudanella sp.
CGATAGCACCGCCCGATACGAGTTGAGCCGACAGGCTAAACGCATTCGCATCCGATGCCGGATTCACGGTGTACGGTCCCCCAGAAGTCGTTGCTCCTACAATACCAGCCGCCCAATACCGAACCTGACCATCCGCCCCTGTCGAGTTAAAGGTGAACTGCTTGGTCGAACAATTGTAGGTAGGAGCGAGTAAAGAGAATGTTCCCGTTGGTACAGAAGGATTCACCGTTGTAGGTGGGGCAATAACGGGGGGAGTCGTGACGACCGGGGGAGTTACAGGTGTTATGCCGTTGCAGGTTGCTTTCCAGTCCCACGAATAATTCACGATAGCACCGCCCGATACGAGTTGAGCCGACAGGCTAAACGCATTCGCATCCGATGATGGGTTAACCGTATAAGGCCCCGCAGAAGTAGTACGACCCACAATGCCAGCCGCCCAATAGTGAACTTGACCAGCCGAAGCGGTGGAGTTGAAGGTGAATTGCTTGGTCGAACAATCGTAGGCAGGAGCCAGCAATGCAAACGTTCCCGTTGGGGGAGTCACCGTTACCGGAGGAGTCACAACCGGAGGAGTTACAGGTGTACTGCCATCGGGAACCCCGGAACCCGAACCATTTACCGTAAATGTTTCGCTTGGTTCCCCCTGATAAACAGGTGATGAAGCCGATACACGAAGCCGATACCGTCCATTCGCCCAGGCTGGAATGGTAACACCGATTGGGTTGCCACCGCCATTGGCTACGGTTGACAGCACCGCCCCCCCTTCCGTTAGTATATCGACCCGGTAGTGATTATCTGAACCAACGGGGATCGTACTGATATAAGGAACCTGTATGTAAGCCCCCACTCCTACCGTCATGGGTAGTACATAACCTGTTGTGAGTAAAGGAGTGCGCGAAGGAAGCGAGGGCTGAACCTGAGAAAAGAAATTGCCATCCAATCGGTCGGCCCACAGCCCCGCCAGAAACTGGCAGTCCTGACGGGCAAAATGTAGCCCATCGTCTAACCGATGCTGAGGGTACACGTAGGGATCGGTATAAGGTCCCGACCAGTTATTAGCCATTCCCCCTAATGCTTCCTGAGCCGAAATAATGTTTGGGTCAGTGATAGCCGCAATCCCGGTAAATTTGGTAGGCATGTATGACGCTTTGGCGACAACCCACGAGAGGGAGGAAAAGCCCGACTGCTGACGCGATTTGTTGATAGCAACCATCACGTTGTTGATGTAGTCCTGACGGGAGGTCTGATTTCCGTCAGATTCTCCCTGATGCCACAGCACCGCCCGAACGCCGGTTCGTTTCAGATAGTGCAGGATGGCGACCCCCAAACCCCGATAGGGAGCGTTGTTAGTGACATTACCCGTACTCTGTGCGCCATTGGCCGCGTCGCGCCAATTGCTGGACGAAGTGCCTCCGTAACCCGCGCCGAGGATAAGCACAGGTACACCCGTTTTCTGAACGATACGGTCAGCAAAAGCCCCCCACATAAACAGGGGGGCCGCCGGGCCAGCCGAAACGTTTCCCCCCGGCGCATTGGTTTTCAGACCTGCCTGAGAAAACGTGGTTGGCAACTGGTTTTCGGCTATCGAACCCCCTCCCCCACCCCAATAATCCGCGACCGAAACCCGGTCATCGGTAGCCGCTCCGGTATCCCAATTGTTGCCGTAGCTGTTCGACTGCCCGGCAGTCACGAACACCTCCCCTACCCCAAAGGGGTCAACCGTCCAATACCCCCCGTTTGAGGAGCGAACTTCCAGCCGGTACCAGCCGCCTGACACCCGCAGGCTACCCTCGAAGGTGTTGGTTGCATTAGATGCAATGGTTGTCCAATCCACTGTTTGTCCCCCGTTCAGTGCTGTTACTTTGGCCTGAATCGTTTGGCCAGAGCCACAGCGACCAGCAATGGGGACATTGGCGTAATTATCGTTTCCCCGCTGGAATACGATGCGGGAAGTGGGCATACTGATCTGGGCCAGTGATGGAAGGACAAGACTCAGCAAAAACAGGAAAGTGAAAAACTTTTTCATTGAGATACAGAGAATGGTAAAATAAGTGATACAGGACGCGCTTAAATGCCTTCAGAATGAAGTGAAACAAGGAGCTTTGGCGTTGTTTTAAGTTTATAAATTCAATTGCGATTGCTAATTTATATTTAAAATTACAAATCAAAAAACACCTTATTAAAAACATGTAAAAAATTGGATCGAAATAATATAGTTAACTATCTAATTTTCAAGTAGTTATTATTAAAAAATGATTATATTTTGTATTGTGAAAAATTAAATTTATAAATAATTGTCATTAAAATATAACAAATTCTAAATATTGACAAGACAATAGTATTTATATTCTATGTATTATATATAGATTTAGGTATCATTTAATATAGTCTGATCAGTCTAAAACCTGTGCAGAGTAGTAGCTGGTGCTAAAAGTGGCATACGTATTAAAGTTGTTAAAATTGTATTTTATTAAAATTATTACTATATTTATTAAGTTTATATATATTTTAACCCTTTGCTCCTGATACTATGCGTATCATTACTTCCTTGACTGATCAGCCAGCCGATAGACCCGTATTATCGGAGATTGGTCGATTGGCAACCGGGTTTACTGACCAGGGCCAGAATGGTGTTGAGTTTCCACGCAGTACCGACTACTTTGTCGTTCGCAGCGAATTTGCCGAGCCGTTTAACCAACTCTTAGGTGAGAAACCTGCCAGTTTATCCATTTTGTTTATTTCGGATGATCCCAATTTTTCTTGCAATGAACGCCTGGAAATCCGGGATCATAAGGGAAATCTGTTTGCCTATGGGGATGGGGCCACATTTTACTTTTTTGATGTCGATTCAAAGACGTACTCAAAAATTTGTACGGTTGAAAAACACCCTGATATTATGAATCAGACTGTGACGCACCTGCGGAAAGGGTTGATTCATAATAAGGCCAAAACCATTAAATGGCAGGACGTACTCTACCTTCGTTTTATGATTCGGGACTTCCCCGTACTTGGGTACTGGCAGTACGTAACCCATGCAAAAAAAACCACCATCCCGGCACTGCGGGATACCTTCGATGGCTGCTTGAAAACATTTGGCACCGTCACCAAGATACCTTTCTTATTGCGGGTCAAAAAGGTAAGGTCAAATAATCCCGGTGATTGTGTTCAATTCCCGGTTGTTCAGTTGTTACCGATGATCTCAATGGAGGAGGGTTACAGGCTTTCAGGCAGGCCCTCCTCTATTTTATCCGAACTGGAGGAGCCATCTGTTTCCTTGCTGGAATCACCGCACTCCGACCCCGTTTAGGAAGCAAAGTGGCTATTGGTAAACTGGATTTTGTGTAAAATTTTTACACAAAATCCGGCCCTTTGGTCAGCATCGACCCTACGCTAATAATCGAAGACGTACCAATAATTATTCGATAATAATAATATTTTTATGTAAAACGGAATTATTTACCTTTGCTTTTGAACGTACGTCTAAAACCAGAGAGCGGTAGTTATTTAAAAGGTGTTGATATCAAAAAGGCAAGCACAACTTCTGGTAGTACTTTTGATGTGACCAAACAACCAAAACAACACCTGTCATGCTTGCCGTTACAAAAATAGAGCAATGCCCTAAATGTGGTAGTCAGAACATTGTCAAAAATGGCTTCACCCGCCACAAAAACCAACGGGTGCTTTGTAAAGACTGCCAAAAAACCGTCGTTTTACGACGCAAAAAGACACCCCTTATCGACCTTAAAGCCGTCGCTCGCTCGTTTCTGGAACGGCTCAGCCTGTGCGGAGTTAGCCGTGTATTTGCCATCAGTTACTACACGGTATATCAACAACTTGACTTAGCGTGTTTACTGTTGCCTAATTTCAGAACGCAAGTAACTGACTCTAAGCAGACTAATTATACCCTTGAATTTGATGAATTATGCGGTTTCTGTGGCTCAAAGAAAATCAAACAGTGGCTTTGGGCGGCTTTATGCAAAGAAACCCGTCAAATTGTGGCCTACGTGATTGGCGACCGAAGCGAGAAGACCTTCCGGCGGTTGGTACGAAAAATCCCTTTGGCGTACTTGCGCTGTCAGTCCTTTAGTAACCATTGGAAATCGTATCGGCTACTTTGTAGTAAAGGCAACCATGAACAGGTTGGTAAGGAAACGGGTAAGACCAATCATATTGAACGGTATTGGGCTACGCTCCGAGCCAGGCTGAGCCGGTACGTGCGGAAAAGTTTGTCTTTTTCCAGAAAGCTAAAATACCACCACTTAGTCACCAAACTATTTGTTTGCAACTACAATCAGGAATGCATCAACACCTTTTAAATAACTACCCAGAGAGCTAAATTTGTGTAAAATTTTTACACAAATTTAGCTCCATCAGTCAGGCGTTCTGCCCGTAAACAAGCCCTCTCTCTATAGAAAAAGAGGGTCATCTTTTGCCTAACATAAACCAATCAACCAATGGCAACCATCATTGCCTTAACTTCCAATAAGGGAGGCACCGGAAAAACAACCATCGCTCTTGGCCTTGCCGGGGCTTTAGCCGAACAGCAGTTCCGAATACTGCTTATCGATATGGACCAACAGGGGAATGCTACTTCCGGGACAGGTCAGCCTTGCCCGACCCAACATCACGTGGGTACCTGGCTCCGGGGCCAGAGCGCGTTTGAAGAAACCGTCCTAAAGGGTAATAAAGGAATTGATTTGATTCCAGCCGGGCAGGAAATCATTCAGCACGAGCAGCTACTAAGTGCAGAGCGGGGCGTAGAATGGGCCCTCTCGGATAATTTGAAGGTATGTCAGGATCAATACGATTATATCCTTATCGACTGCCCTCCCAACCTGGGGGTCATGACTTTTATAGCCCTGACGGCCGCTCACTTCTATATTGTCCCGATGCAGGGCGAAAATTTCGCTTATTTGGGTCTGGAAAGCATTCAGAAGTGTGTGTTGAGTGTGCAGCGTAAATACAATCCGGATCTGCGGCTGGCGGGTATTGCCCTGAATAAATTTCAACTTAAAACCCGTTTTGGGAAGGCTCTCTATGATCAGCTCAGTGCTAACC
>JAJAYX010000078.1 GCA_026785985.1 Rudanella sp.
CGCGTCAACTGCAAACCCCACGCCTCGAACTGCGCTAGAAATTGCTGTACCGTGCCCTCGAAACTATTTTAAACGAGAACCGGATCTACCGCAAAATCGAGGAATGCGAAACCTTCGAGGCCGTCATCAGCACTATCGACAAAGCTCTCTACAAATTCCGCAAAGAGTTTTACCGGGAAATTACGGAAGATGATATTCTGCGGCTAACCGAGATTAAGATCAAACGCATCTCGAAATACGACACGTTTAAAGCCGATGAGTTGATGCGTAAACTGGAACAGGAACTGGCCGAGGCTGAAACTAATCTCGCCAACCTGACCAACTATGCCATTGCCTATTAAAAACACCTCCAGAAGAAATACGGCAAAGGGCGCGACCGGCTGACCGTGATTCGGGCATTCAACACCATTTCGGCCAATGTGGTGGCGGCTGCCAACCAAAAACTATACGTGGATCGGGAAGGCGGCTTTGTGGGCTACGGTCTCAAAAAAGACGAATTCCTCAGCGATTGCTCCGACATCGACGATGTGATTATCTTCCGGCGCGACGGCAAGTGCATGGTAGTCAAGGTACAGGAGAAAATCTTTGTCGGCAAGGACATCATCTATTGTTCGGTATTCAAGAAAAACGACGAACGCAAGGTCTATAACCTGATCTATCTGGATGCCAAGTCGGGCATTTCGATGGCCAAACGGCTCGCCGTGACTGGTGTTACCCGCGACAAGGAATATGACCTGACGCTGGGAAACCCCAAATCGAAAATTACCTATTTCACGGCCAACGACAATGGCGAGGCCGAAGTGGTGACCATTAATCTGACCGCCCAAAGTTCGGCGAAGGTGAAACAGTTCGATTTTGATTTTGCCACGATTGGCGTAAAAAACCGGTCGGCGCAAGGCAATATTCTTACCAGGTACCCGGTGCGGAAAATCACACAGAAAACGGCTGGCACCTCCACCCTCGGCGGGGTCGACATTTGGTATGACGATCACCTCGGTCGGCTGAATCGCGACGAACGCGGACGATCCCTGGGGAAATTTGAAGCTAAAGACCTCATTTTTGCCGTATATAAGTCGGGGGAATATGAGCTAACCAGTTTCGACCTGCCCACCCGTTGTGAACCAAATGACCCGCTGGTGCTGAGTAAATTTGAACCTGAACCCGTTTTATCGGCAGTATATTACGAAGCCAATCAGAAACTCTGGTATGTGAAACGGTTCAAGATCGAAACGACTTCGATAGACAAAAAGTTTAGCTTTATTGGCGAAACCAAAGGGTCTAAGTTACTGGCTGTCACGGCTGATCAGCACCCACGAATTGAGATTTCGCATCTGGTGAAAGATAAGGGGCCTATCGAGAAAATGGTTCTCGAACCGGCGGGTTTCATTGATATTCGCGGTTGGAAGGCGCTGGGCAACAAATTGCCATTCGTGCGCGTGAAGGATGTTAAGTTGTTACCGCCCAAGCAGCCCAACGTACCGACAAATGGAGCCGAAGCCGCGAAAGTGGGCATTAGTACAAAATCAAAAGAGTTAGAAACCGCTATAGTCCCCGCAGAGACACAATTAGGTTTGATCTAAGCTAATGAATTCGAGCGTGTATACAACCAACCACAGCGACAACGCACCGTCACGTCGACCATTTTCAGTGGTCGTGGTGAAACGCATGGTCAAGGGCGTAATTGCCCTTGGCTTTGGCGGTGTGGTGGTTGTGCTGCTCTGCAATTGGTGGGTGGTCCGAAGCACCCGCAATCAGATTTACTTCGATATTGACCGGCTACCATCCAACGATGTTGCCCTCGTGTTGGGGACAAGCAAATTTGTACGGAGCGGCAAAGAGAATCTGTTTTTTAAGTACCGCATGGAAGCCACAGCCCGGCTTTGGAAAGAAGGCAAAATCAAATACATCATCCTAAGCGGCAACAACGATTCGGAATATTATAATGAACCAATGGACATGCAAAAGGCATTGCTCAAACTCGGCGTTCCGCAAGACATAATGACCTTAGATTACGCTGGTTTCCGCACCTTCGATTCGGTCGTGCGCTGCAAAGAGGTGTTTAATCAGGACAAGATCACGATTGTTTCCCAGAATTTTCATAACGCCCGCGCTCTATACATTGGTAATCACGAGGGTATCGAAGCCATTGCGTTTTCGGCTCAGGATGTGCCGGATGGCTACTCCTTCCGCACCCTCCTCCGCGAATACATGGCCCGCCCCTACGCCATGCTCGACGTATACTTGATTCGCCCCGAACCGGAAAAGGGAAATTGGATGAAAGGCCGGTAAGGTGTCAGTCGGCGAGACCAGTCAGGTAAATAACCGGATCGAAAATGAGCAGATTGCCTGTTTCATCGACCACCACATTGCTTTGTGGTAGTCGTTCAATTCAATGTCCTGCATCTTCTTCATGCGGCAAGGGGTTTTGCGTAGGTATAGGTAACAGAATGCGGGAAAGTTTCTGATACCCTACGCAATTGCGCGAACCACGTCAAAAAACGCCCGTAACTTCTCCGTATCCAATTGCCCGTTCGTCCAAACACCGTTGCAACTGTTCAGGCTAAAGGGTCGGACGGTGTCGATGGCTTCGCGGGGTGGAGGGGTAAATACTGACCACGGCAGCGGCCACGGCATCATCGGCTACACCCGGTTCGCTGGGCACGGGGCCAACCAAACCGAGGGTGTTGGCCCCGGCCTGAATGGCCATTTTCGCTTCGGCTAAACTACTGACGCAGCACACTTTAACACGATTTCGCATGGGCTTTTTACCATTTTTTGGCGCAAAATACCCCAAAAAGCCGTTAATTCGTACATGGCTGATACCTACGCATCGCTCCGCATCCCCGATTTTCGCTATTACGTGATGAATAGCTTCCTGATTACGGCTACCCTGCTAATTCAGGAAGTGTTGCTGGGTTACGAACTCTATAAACTTACCCACGACCCGCTGGCCCTCGGTTTGGTGGGGCTGGCCGAGGCTGTTCCGTTCATTTTGCTCTCGCTCTTCGGGGGCCACCTCGCCGACCGGCGCGACAAAAAACGCATTCTCCAAATCAGTTTGCTGGTCATCATGCTGGGGTCGGTGGTGTTGTATCTGGCGTTCCAGCCCGCGCTCGAAGTCAAGCTAACCTTCACCGGTCGGCTCCTTCTGATCTATGGCGTGCTGATGCTGATTGGCACGGCCAAAGGGTTTTACTCCCCGGCGAGTTCATCGCTGAAACCGTTCCTGGTGCCGCGCGAACTATACCCCAACTCATCCACCTGGAGTAGTTCGTTCTGGCAGGCGGGGGCCATTGTGGGGCCGGGCGTGGCCGGTTTTCTGTATAGTTTGCTGGGTTTAGACAACGCTCTGCTGGTGGTAATCGGCTTGTTTGGCGTTTGCTTTTTGCTGCTATCACTAATAACCAATAAGCCTGTTGTCGTGAATGAGAACGAGACCCCGCTGGGCTTTTGGGACAGCCTGAAAGAGGGATTTCGGTTTGTGTTCAACACCAAAATCGTGTTCTATTCCATCTCGCTCGATTTGTTTTCGGTATTGTTTGGGGGTATGGTGGCCATTTTGCCGGTCTTCGCCGAAGATATCCTTAAAGTCGGGGCCGAAGGGTTGGGTTTTTTGCGGGCTGCCCCGGCTGTCGGAGCCGTGCTGACCATGCTGTTTATGGCTCGAAACCCACCGACCCACAATGCCTGGCGCAACATGCTATTGGCCGTTGTGGGTTTCGGCGTGGCTACATTGATCTTTGCCTCATCGACTAATTTCTACCTCTCGCTGGCCATGTTATTCCTCACCGGAGCCTTCGACAGTGTGAGCGTGATTATCCGCCAAACAGTGCTGCAAATTTTCCCACCCGACCACATGCGGGGCCGCGTAGCTGCTGTAAACGGCATTTTCGTCAGTTCGTCCAACGAAATTGGCGCGTTCGAGTCGGGGTTGGCGGCCCGTTTGTTTGGCACTGTCCCCTCGGTCATGTTGGGTGGCGTGGTCACGCTGGGCGTTGTAGCCTATGTGTATGCAAAGTCGAAAGAATTGTTTTCTATACGGCTATCCTAATCCCCATGTTCTCCATCTACAGTTCCTCCGCCGGGTCGGGCAAGACCTATACCCTAACCAAAGAATACTTGAAACTGGCCCTGAAACCGGGCGAGCAATCTTCGTATTATCGGCATATTCTGGCGGTGACATTTACGAATGCGGCCGCCAACGAGATGAAAAGCCGCATTCTGGAGCAACTACAGGCCATTATCCGGCAAGACCCCGGCTCCATGCTCGATGTGCTGACGGCAGAACTGAGCAGTTTTGCCATTGGCTCCGATGCCCACACCATCGAAAAAGACCGGGTCTCGAAGCGGGCCAAAGAGGTGTTCCGCTCCATTTTGCACGGCTACTCTGATTTTTCGGTGACGACCATCGACAGTTTCACCCAGCGGGTGGTTATGGCTTTTACGGATGAACTGGGTTTACCCTATTCGTTTGAAGTGGAAATGGACACGGAGGCCGTGCTGGAATTAGCCGTGGATAACCTCATCGAAAAGGCCGGGGGCGACCAAATGGAGGAAATCACCGAGGTGCTGAAACAATATTACCGCGAAACTGCCGCCGAGGGCGAAAGCTGGAATAACCTGCCCGATGCCCTCCGCAAATTCGGCAATCACCTCACCTCCGACCAACACTACGATGCCGTGCAGGGGGTGCAGGAACTAACTCCCACCGCCATTCGCTCCATGCGGGACCGGATGCTGAACTACGCTAAAGAAGTTGAACACGAGGTGATTGAAGCAGGTAAGTCAGCCTGGCAAGCCATCACCCAAAGCGGTTTATCGGAAGCCGATTTCACCTTCGGCAAGTCGGGTGTGGGTGGTTATATTCAGGCCATTGCCAATGGGGAGTGGCGCAAGGATGCGGGCAAACGGGTGAGCGAAGCTATCGGCAGCGATGCCTGGTATGGCAAAAAAACCCCCGGCCCGGTGCAGAGCCTGATCGACGGAATGGCCGACCATTTGCGCGAGTGCCTCGTTCGGATTCAGACCATTCGCGAGGAACGACTGAGCCAGGTGGTGCTGTTTGAATGCCTGACTCCGCACCTGCAAAAGCTGGCCTTGTTGAAACAGATACGGGTGGAATTCGATGACCTGCTCAGGAAAGATGGGCGGGTGCATATTTCGGAGTTTAACAAGCGGATTCTGAGCATTGTAGCTACTGAACCGGTACCTTTTCTGTACGAGCGGCTCGGCACCAAATACCACCATATTCTGATCGACGAGTTTCAGGATACGTCTAAACTGCAATTTGCCAACCTGCTCCCCCTGCTCGAAAACGCGCTGGCTGCCGGGCATTTTAACCTCGCCGTGGGCGATGGCAAACAGGCTATTTATCGGTTCCGGGGGGGCGACATGGATCAGATTGTGGCCCTGCACCGCAAAGATTTGCCCGCCCTGCAAAAGGCTCATAACCCGGAATCGTTCACCGCCGAGCGCATTGGTATGCTGGAAAAACACCTGAACGACGAAGTTTTGGATACCAACTGGCGCAGTGCCGAACCCATTGTTTACTTCAATAATCAGTTTTTCGAGTTTGCCGCCCGCCGGTTCGAGTCGGCGCACGGCAAAATTGCGGATGTATTCGATACGGCCAAGCAATTTCATCAGCAACCATCTCCCAAAGCGCGGAAAGTGGGCCATGTGCAGATCGACTTTGTCCGCAAACCCGACGGGGCCACCGATCTCAGCGACGATGTCACCGACCTCACGGGCGTGATGCTCCTGAAAACCATCGAGCATCTGGAACAGGCGATGGCCGATGGCTATCAGTATCGCGACATTGCCATTTTATGCCGCAAAAAAGATCAGGCCAAAGCACTCGCCAACGAGCTGAATGCACGGGGCATTCCGCTGGTTTCGGCTGATTCGCTGTCGTTACAATACGCTGATTCGGTGCGACTTGTGGTGACGCTGATGCAAGTATTGATGCGCCCCGACCAGGTGTTGCTACGCTACGAAATGCTGTATCTCTACAGCCGCGTGGTGCGGGGCCTGCTGCCCGACGAATCGCTCACGGTGGAGTTGCGCGAGGTGGCCGAATCTACGGATACTGAGGCCATTTATGGGTATCTCCAGAGTTTCGGTCACGCCCTCGACCCGCACGCGCTCCGGCAGTTGAATGCCTACGAACTGGGCGAAAAGCTGATGTACCAATTCGGGCTGTTCGACCGGGCCGACGACGCGCCGTTTCTGTACCGTTTCCTGGATGAAGTGCTGACGTTCAGCCACAAACAGAGCGGCCACTTAGCCGATTTCCTGTTGTATTGGGCCAACGCCCAGAAGAAGGTGTCAGTGGGCGAATCGGCCAATATGAACGCTGTAAGCATCCAGACCATCCACAAATCGAAGGGCTTGGAATACCCGGTCGTGGTTTTTTAGTTTTAAGAATTTGGCCAAAAACCCAATGGGCCTAATTTTGTAGAACAATAAACCGGGGGGACCGAGTTTTTATAAACACCAAAACGAA
>JAJAYX010000079.1 GCA_026785985.1 Rudanella sp.
ATGCCGACCGAATCAGTCTGCCCGGCGAACGAATCCGGTACAGTGCGGCTGGTGAGTGCCACCGGTGCGGGGGGCTGCCATGACCGAATGGTTTGACAACTGCTGACAAACAGCAGCAGTCCGGGAAGTATCACTAAAAAACGACTGCGGACGAGTCTATGAATGAACGGCAGTTCCATTGACATAAGGTTGGGTGGATAAAGGGGTTAATTCGGCAGACTGTGTCGGTACGTTCGCGTCAGGTGGGCCAGCATTGCCGGTTGGCTTCCGACCCAAACGTTCGCTTAACCTGGTGAAGAAAACGAACAAACCCGGCACGATAACCAGGCCAAACAGCGTACCCACAAACATGCCCCCGGCCGCAGCGGCCCCAATGGACCGGTTGCCCAATGCACCCGCTCCGGTTGCGATACAGAGCGGAATCAGACCGGCAATGAAGGCAAAAGAGGTCATCAGGATGGGCCGTAGCCGGGATACCGCCCCTTCAATAATGGCTTCTACCGCCGGCAGGCCTTCTTTGTAACGCTGATTGGCAAACTCTACAATCAGAATGGCGTTTTTGCCCAGCAACCCAATCAGCATCACCAGGGCCACCTGCGCGTAGATATTGTTCTGTAAACCCATCAGGTACAGCAGGCCGAAGGCTCCGAAGATGCCCGTTGGCAGGGATAACAGTACGGGCAATGGTAAAAAGACGCTCTCATACTGCGCCATCAGCAGAATGTAAACGAACACCAGACAAATCGCGAAGATGTATAGGGCCTGATCGCCCGAAATAATTTCTTCCCGCGTGATGCCCGACCATTCATAGCTGAAGCCTTTGGGCAGTTCTTTTTGGGCTACTTCCTGAATGGCTTTAATGGCATCGCCACTGCTGTAGCCGGGAGCCGCATCGCCATTGACCATGGCCGAGGTGTACATGTTGTAGCGGGTCAACTGTTCGGGGCCGTACACCCGCTCCAGCCGCACGAAGTCGGCGTAGGGTACCATTTCCCCCTGCTCACTCTTGACCCGCATGTTCAGCACATCCTCAGGTTTGGTGCGGTAGGCGGGGTCGGCCTGCACCATCACCTTGTACATTTGCCCGAAACGAATGAAGTTGGAGGCATAAAAGCTGCCCATCAGCGTTTGGAGGCCACTCATGGCGTTTTCGACGGAAACTCCCTGATGGGCGGCTTTCTCCTGGTCGACGTGCAGCAGGTACTGCGGAAAACTGGGGTCGAAACCGGTAAAGGCATCCCCAATTTCGGGTCGCTTTTTCAGGGCGGCCAGGAAGCGGTCAGCCGCTTGATCCATCTTGTCCAAATCACCACTTTTGCCCCGGTCAAGCAGTCGCAGCTCGAACCCACTGGCGTTGCCGAAGCCCGGCACGGTCGGGGGCGGGAAAAACTGGATGGTCGCATCGGTGATGGTTTTGGTCTTTTCGGTCAGCCGGTCCATCAGGGTCTGAATCGATTCACCCCGCTCATCCCAGGGTTTGAGGTTAATCATGCCCATGCCGTAGGACGCGCCCGCCCCGTCGGTCATCAGACTGAAACCCGCCAGCGTCGAAACGTTCTCGACCGATTCTTCTTCCGAGGCTATCGCTTCAATCGCATCCAGCACCCGCTCGGTACGGGCCACGGTGGCACCCGGCGGGGTGGTCACGTTGACGTAAAGCATACCCTGGTCTTCGGTGGGAATAAAGCCCCCCGGCAGGATGGTCGCCAGGCCCCACGTACCCAGCACAAACCCGGCCAGCAGCCCCCAGGTTACCATTTTCCGGCTCACGATCCGGCTCAGCAGCCCCTGGTAGCGACGGGCCAGCCAGTCGTAGCCCCGGTTGAAATGAGCAAAAAACGGCCCCAGCAACCCTTTCTTTTCTCCGTGCATGGGCCGCAGCAGAATGGCGCACAGCGCGGGCGTGAGCGTGAGGGCGTTCACCCCCGAAATAACAATGGCAATGGCTAAGGTGAGCGAAAACTGCCGGTAGAAAATACCCGCCGGTCCCGACATAAACGCGACGGGGATAAACACCGCCGACATCACCAGCGTGATGGAAATGATGGCCCCGGTAATGTCGCCCATAGTAGCCAGCGTAGCCTGAGGGGGAGACAGGTGCTCTTCCTCCATCTTGGCGTGTACGGCTTCGACCACCACGATGGCGTTATCAACCACAATGCCAATGGCCAGCACCAAGGCAAAGAGCGTGAGCAGGTTAATGGAAAAACCGATGGCACTCATAAACGCAAACGTACCCACCAGCGCCACCGGAACCGCCAGCGCACAGATGAGCGTGGACCGCCAGTCCTGCAAAAACAGAAACACGATCAGGAACACCAGCACGAAGGCTTCAACCAGCGTGTGCAACACGGCCTCAATCGACGCGTCCAGAAACCGCGACACGTCGTAGGCATAGTTGTAGGTCATGCGGGGCGGAAACGAACTTTGTTTGAGTTCGGCCATCCGCTTTTTCACGTTGGCGATAACCTCGCGGGCGTTGGAGCCGGGCCGCTGCTTGAGCATGATAGCCGCCGAAGGTCGCCCGTCGGTTTTCGAGAGGATGCCGTAATCCTGCGAACCGAATTCCACGTC
>JAJAYX010000080.1 GCA_026785985.1 Rudanella sp.
GTCATCCACTTCGATCTTGCCCCGGCTGTCGGTTTTCAGGCTGGCTGCTTCGAGGTTCAAGCCATCGGTGTAGGGCTTGCGACCTACCGAAACCAGGCAATAATCGCCCGTCAGGGTCATTTGCTCCGGTTCGTCGCCACGGCCCCTGGGCGTATCAATGTTCACTGTTACTTCGTCGCCATTGCGGACAACCGAGGTCACTTTGTGGTTGAAATAGAAATCCGCACCCAGTTTCTTCATGGCTTTCTGGAGTTCCTTGCCCATCGTTTTATCCATTGTTCGAATCATCGAATCGGCAAACTCCACAAACGACACTTTCGCCCCCAGCCGGGCATATACCGACCCTAATTCGGCCCCGATAACCCCGGCCCCAATGATGATCAGGTGCTTCGGAATGTCGGGCAGCTTCAGGGCTTCGGTCGAGGTGATAATCCGCTCTTTGTCGAGCGGCATCGACGGGAACGACATCGGTTTCGACCCGGTGGCAATCACAATGTTTTTGCCTTTTATGGTCTCTTCTCCTCCCTTGGTTTTGGCGATCTTCACCGTATTGGCATCCACAAACGAGCCGAGACCATAATAGGTATCGATCTTGTTTTTCTTCATCAAATACACAATGCCCCTGGTGGTCTGGTCAACCACCTCCTGCTTGCGCTTGATCATCTGCGGCAAGTCAACGGCCAGACTGTCCAGCTTAATGCCGTGTTCGGCAAAGGTGTGACTGGCGTTGAAAAAATGTTCTGAGGAGTCGAGCAGGGCTTTTGAGGGAATACACCCCACGTTGAGGCAGGTGCCGCCGAGGGTGCTGTATTTCTCGATAATGGCCGTTTTGAGGCCCAATTGGGCGCACCGAATCGCGCCTGTATAACCGCCCGGCCCGGAGCCGATCACGATAACGTCGTATTCTTGCATAGCTGATTGTCGTAATAGGTAGGATTCCCGCAGAACGGGAACGCTTATTTACAGTAAAACCATTTGGGAGGCAAAGTTCGTTCAGATTTTGGTTCGCTGTGGTATATTGGCTTTTTTTGTTAAAGGATAGCGAGTTACAACCTTCCCGCCCAAAAATCAGATAAGCCGTTTACCCGGCAGAATGGTTATGCAACTTACATATGGATACAAAATTATACCGTCTGCACCTCCTAAAAACGACCGCCTTGCTCGTACTGGTCGGTTTGTTACAATTGAACAACGCACACGCACAGCTTATTAAGTCCTACACATTACTGGGACGCTACGTGGCCAAGTTCACCAACGATACTACCGCTCCCGGAAAACCACGCTTTTTGCTTTATCCAACAGCCACTTACGCCCCCGAAACTAGTTTGGAACTGGGGGTTTCGTCGCTTTTCCTGTATAATGCCCGTGGCGATTACAAAAATAACCGCCTGAGTGAAATCAATGCGTTTACCTTTTTCACAATAAGGGGGCAATATGGCATAAACATCGACAATGCACTCTACAGTCACCGCGACCGATGGCTGTTTATTGGCCGGGCCAGGGTTCAACGATTTCCGCTCCTGTATTATGGCATCGGCCCCGATGCACAATCCAATGACCCGGCCACCGTCGATGCATTTTCGGTTCAGATTCGGCAACGGGCGTTGAAAGGCGTGGCTAAAAACCTGTTTGTTGGGCCTCAAATCGACTATCAGGTGTTGAGCCGGGTAGCGTTTCGGCAATCAGAGAATAACCCCGTCACCATGCCCACAGGCGCAGCCGGATCGGCCAACCTGGGTTTGGGTGCGGGCATTATCTATGACAGCCGAAAAAATGCACTGAACGCCCGGCAGGGCTTTTTCGGCGAGTTAGCCTATCTGGATTATAGCCCCTCCTGGGGCAGCACGTTTCGGTTTCAGAATACCAATTTCGATCTGCGCTATTACCAGCCCATCGGTAAATCGCAGGTGTTGGCCTGGCAGGGGTTCGGGCAGTTCATGTCGGGCACAGTGCCGTTCAACCAATTGGCACTGCTTGGTAATGAGACCATTATGCGCGGTTATTATCCCGGCCGGTTCCGCGACCGGGCTCATGTGGCAACCCAGGTTGAGTACCGATTTTTGCCCTTTCCGTTCAGCAAGCGGCTCGGCGCGGCTGCGTTCATGGCCGTTGGAACGGTAGGCCCAGCGCCCGGCAAACTCGATTTCAGCAAACTATTGCCAGCAGGCGGGGTGGGTATCCGCTATTTTTTATTCCCGAAAAAAGACATTTTCCTCCGCTTCGATGTAGGTTTCACCCGCGAAGGCGCCGGGTTCTATGTGTTCACGGGTGAATCGTTTTGAGACTTACAATGGTTCGGGGAAATTGGCCCGAACCATTGCAACGCGGCCCGGCATGGATTTGCCTGCTTCTTTAAGGCCAAGCATGGTGAAGTAGCTATCCCAATGGAAAATCTCGCGAAAACGCCCGCCCGTCACCACATAGGGATGAGGCAGTGGCATCCGCGAACTATACGTCACCTCCACATCTGCCGGACGGGTTAGCCGCTGGATGAGTCATTAGATTATCGTTAAGCAGTCCGTGATTGTCATACATTGCCAGTAGATTGCGGTTCGCTCGATGTGGCATTCGAGTGGCCCACAAAAGACGACAAAAGACCACGGAATGACAACTTATGACGATGAAAATCAAACTCTCCTTACTCCTTAACTATTTCGTTTTTGCCATTTTGCTGAACACGGTTAGTGCCGTGATTTTGCGGGTTCAGAACAACTACGGCGTTTCGGCAGCGTCGGCGGCTATTGGGGAAGCGGTAAGATGGCTCAGTGAATAATTTCCGGCTCGTTTACTCTATTTTCATAACACTCTGTACGATTACTGTGGTTTATCAAATACCGGGATTGGTGACGACTCCGCCCGGTGTTTACTATGATCGCCGATTATACCCCAGACCGAGTTAAGTTACCATTCAGAACCCATTTATTCAATCAGAAAGCCCCGTCATCCACTTTGCAGGTGTCCGTGATTATTCCCGTACGGAACGAGGCTCATCATCTGGCCAAAACCTTGGAAGCACTGCGTTTACAGTGTGATAGGGTGGCGAAACCGCTCAATCCAGCTATGTATGAAGTGCTGGTTTTGGTGAATAATTGCACCGATGCGTCGCTGGCAGTGGCGCAATCGTATCAAAAACGTTACCCCGAATTCTCACTACATCTCGCTGATATTCAGCTACCTGCGGCTAAGGCTAACATCGGTACGGTTCGGCGGTTGCTCATGGACGAAGCCCACCGCCGACTAACCAGTGTGGACAAAGCCGACGGAATTATTGCCTCGACCGATGGCGATACCGTGGTCGATTCTCAGTGGCTTTGGCATATAATCACCGAGATCGAACGCGGGGCGGATGCCGTTGGAGGGCGCATCCTCACCCATGCCGACAAAAACCCGGTTCGACTGTTTCACCTTCGCGATGTTACCTATCGAACCCTCGTAGCCCGGTTAGAAAGCCAACTTGACCCCGTTCCGCACGATCCCTGGCCCCGGCATTTTCAGCATTTCGGAGCAAATTTGGCCGTTACCTGCGCCATGTATCAGAAAGCGGGTCGCCTGCCCGAAGTGCCGTATCTGGAAGACGAAGCTTTTTATGAAGCTCTTGTGCGTGTGGATGCCCGTGTCCGGCAAAGCCCGCTTGTGCGGGTCACAACCTCCGCCCGGACGCAGGGGCGTGTTGCTGTGGGGTTTTCGGAGCAGTTGCGGTGCTGGACTACCATGAACAAAAACGGCCAATGCCAGTTCGCCGAACCCGCCGGAGCGTGGGCCGTCAAATTCATTTGCCGACATAAACTCCGCCACCTCTGGGCCAGTCGCTGGGGTACAAATTTGGAGGCCCCTTTAGCGGACATTGCCGCCCAACTCTGCATCTCCGCCGACTGGTTAAGCGAAACCGTTCATCACTATCGCTACTTCGGTGAGTTTTGGCAAGTGGTTGAACAACAGATGGTAAAAGAGCAAACCTGGGTTAAAAAATGGCCGTTGATGCCTATCAACGAAGCCATCGCGGAGTTGCGGAGGATGGGGGTACATCGTTAATGCACTTACCATTTCTCAAACAAATCAAGTCGATAATTTTCCTTCCGGTGGCCATGAAGGTGTCGCAGCGGTTGGCCATCACGAGCGATGGTCAGAAATTCTTCGTGAACTTCGTCGCCGGTGAGGGGATAATCGTGGACTTCGGGAGTCCAGTGAACGAGCAGTAATTGCCCACCCGGTTGCAGGTGTTCAACCATGAGGTGTTGCGCCTTCCGCAAATCATCCATCGACCAATAATACGCTACCTCCGACACCAGAATCAGGTCGAACATACCTTCGGGAAACTGGTCGGGAACAGCCATTTGCCGGATAGTAACGTGCGGAACGTCTTTCAGCCGTTCGCGGGCCTGTTTCAGGGGCAACTCACTGGCATCCACCGTCAAAAGCTGGTCGCAACGTTGGGCCAACTGAGCGGTCAACACGCCAATTGAGGTGCCAATTTCAAAGGCATTTTTGTAATGAGCGCGGCCCAGCGAGTCGATGGTGTCGTTGTATTTATCGCGCTCGTACTCGCTGGTTGTGAAGTTCCAGGGGTCTTCGTTGGCCCGATAAACATCGTCGAAATAGGTTTGAGAGAGGGTGTTCATGATCGTTCAAAAAACAATTCTGAATTGCCTTCAAAATAAACCAGTAAATCGGGGCGGAGCCAGAACGCTTCGGGGTCATCGTCGATGAGTTGGGTCACTTGCGAGGCATGGGCAGCAATGGCCCGGTGCTTCTGGTCGTGCACGGCAGTTATATCCACCTGCACTGCCCGGATTTCGTCGGGATGGGGAGCATCGTTGGGGGAGCCGAGTTCCCAGAGCCAGATGGGGTATTCCAACACACGAGCCTGGGTTTTTAGCCCGCTCATGGCTGATTGCAACAACTGCCAGGTGGCCCGGTGGTCGCGGTGGGGGTCGCGTCGCCAGGGCACCAGAATGGTTTGGGGTTGGTAACGGTTCAGTTCGGCCACCAACCGCCCAACGGCATCCTGAAACCTCATGGATTCAGGATTGTCCGGTACGTTGCCATCGGGCAAACGAAAAAACGTAACCTGCTCCGGGCTTAGGCCCAGTTGGTGCAGGGCCGCGTCGGTTTCGCTTTCGCGGAGGTCGCGAAGTTTGTTGGCCGGGTATTTTTGGGAGTTAGGGTGCGATTGGCTGCCGTCGCTCACCATCACCACCTGAACCGGAATGTCCATCTGCTGCAGCAAAGCCATTGTTCCCCCGCACCCCAGCGATTCATCGTCGGGGTGGGGCGACAAGACGACGGTTGAGCCAAACTCTTCTGTATAAATTGGTTGCGCTACTAATTGCCAGTTCGAGAGGTGTTCAATGCCAGAGGTCATGCGCGGTTTCGGAATGGGTTGATACATAGGCCCCAATATCCTGAATGGTAGCGTCGGGGGCAGGTTGACGGAGGTACAGCGTCAGGTCGCGGATGATCCGCTCGAAGGGCAGCGGCCGGAGCAAACCCCGTGCGCCTACGGCCTGTTCGGTGAGTTGCATTACGCGGGTGCAAATGCCCTCAATGGCGGTTCGGGTCATGTTGGCGTAGGTTACGGTTTTAGCCGGGTCAGTTTTCTCAAGAAACCATTGGTCAGTTTTCTGAGCCGCCGAGTTAATCCACTGATTACCAGACTCCACAAGCCAGGCCATTTCGGCTAACCTTGCTTTTTGAAAGGGGTCGCCGGTGCGGTTCAGGTCGCGGAGAAATTGCCGGGTATGCTCAAACAGGCTTTCGGCACCACCCAACTGCACGGCGGCAAATCGGATGGCTCCCCCGCTGAAATGGGGTTGCTGATAATAATCGCCGGGTTGCCCCAACAAGTCGTCATCAGTCAGTTCAACCCCTGTAAAATCCATTTTAAAACTGGCCGAAGCCCGCATTCCGAGGGGTTTCCAGAACGAATCGTCCTGCGGAATGGGCTGCACCTGTTCGGTCGGGATAATGCACACTTGCCAGCCGCGAGCCGTTTGGCCATCCATCAGTTCACCCGTCACCAAAGGCCGGTTAATCCAGCCCGCGCCGGAGCAAAACGTCTTGCAGCCTTCCAACACATACCGCCCGTTGCCCACGGCATGAATCCGAACGCCATCATTGGCCTGCGTATTCCAAACGCTGAACAGCCGGTGGTCTTGGGCCTCGGCAAACCAGCCCCTTTTTTGGGCATTGCTGGCTACTAAATGAATCAGGTGAAGCGCGTTGATGTGGCCCTCATAGACCCTGCCCACAGCCAAATTTGCCCCGCCAATACGTTTGAGGAGTTGCAACAGGCCGGGTGTATTAACCGTGCTGCCATCGAGCGCTTGGCCGGGCAACGTAACACTCAACAAGCCCACTTCGGCCAAAGCCGCGAAGGAATCGACCGGAAAATCGCCCTCTACATCGCTCTCGGCGGCTTGACTGGCTATTTCAGCCAGGAGGTCATTTATCGCATCGTTGTCGAGCGACGGCGGTAGAGAAGTATCAGGAGCGGATAGCCGTGTCGTCATGCTCCAAAAAGGAGCGGAACAAGGCTATTGTTTTGGAAGATTAGCAGACGGGAAAAGTGTGGTCTCGTGCAACTTAACCAGCATAAACTGGCATCTTCGCAAAAGACAACCTCACTTTTCAAACGTTCCGATTTTATGCAAAACCTTGCGGCCTTTCTTCTCATTCTATTGACCGTTGGGGCATTCGCCCAATCGCCTTCAACTCCGATTATCCGAACCAAAAACAGCAGCCTGACCATGTATCTGGATGGTCAGCGCGATCAGTTCAACGGCGTTAACGATCTCCCCCGTCCCTTCTTCTATGATTTTGGTCTGGAAAAAGACGCGGTTCCCTTCACACTGGTGTCCGAAACCGACTCGCTCCCGATGACCCTCCGTTATGGCCAAACAACTCGTTTTCTAATTATCCGGCAAGCCAAAGGCGATACCGTTGCCTGCCAGTTCACCAGCCATAAACAGCAAAAAGCCGCTACGTTCACAGAGGCCTACAAGAACGCGAATGAAGGCAAAACTATCGTTGAAATTCCTGAAGTTTATGAGTTGATCAACGTCCTTTTTGCGTTGACACCCTATGGCCAAACCGAGGCCATTGAAAAAGCCACGCCTTATTATCCGGCTATGATGGCCCGGTTCGTACCCTATTGAAATCACCCCGCCGTTCGCACCATCGACTCACTCCTGAAACAATCGGGGGACAATTACCCGAACCTGAAAATGGACACTTATGCATATCGCTTCGTTGGCGACCGCATTCAGAACGGCGGGGTTTATGACCGCGTTAGCTGGGGCGAAGTCAACACCCTGGCTCCCTACGTTCCGCTTCTGGAGTCGTTTGCCAAACAGTCGGGATTTCGCGCGTTTTACCGCAAACAGCAACCCTACTACAACCAGCTTCGAGCCGAGTACCAGAAGAATATCGATGTAGCAACCATGAAAAAATGGTTGGAGAAACAGTTTCCGGCCACACGCTACAACGCCGTGAAGGTCATTTTCACACCCGGCCAAACCGTTGCCGACCTTTACCCCGCCATATTGGACTGGGCCGCACAGCGAATGGCGAGGGATGAACGGTGAAATGGTGAGGGCGCAGTCCGACGGGTCGGTGAAGGGCAACTGCTTTCACGCCAGCCACCCTTCACCGACCCGTCGGACTGCCCTCGCCATTCGCCCTTTTACCAGAACCGGATATACAACATCGAGAACAGCATCAGGATAATCACGATCATCGTCAGGCTCGTGGGTGATAGCTTGAACATGGCCGCGTCGATTTCGAGGCCTTTTGGGTTAATTTTCGGTCCGGCCAAACTGATGGCCACCATCAGGGCAACCGTCATGAAGAACGAGATACCCATCGACACTAAAAATGGAATTACGTAATTGCCATTACCATCGGGGAAAGCGGTATAGAGCAACGTCTCTTGCCCGAAAATGCCCGTGGCAAAGTGATTGAAGAACACCACGAAAGCAAAGCCGCCCAACACACCCGCGATGGCTGCGGCTCCGGTGGTACGTTTCCAGAAAAAGCCGAGGATGAACACCGCGAAAATACCAGGGCTGATATAGCCGGTGTATTTCTGGATGTATGTGAACCCACCTTCACCGCCAATTCCGAGCGCGTCGCTCCAGGCGAAGGCAATGGAAACCAGCATGGCCACCAAAATGGTGATTCGGCCAATCCATAACATTTTGCTTTCCGATGCCGTTTTATTGATGTATTTCTTGTAGATATCGAGCGTGTAAATGGTCGATATCGAGTTGGCTTTACCCGCCAGTGAGGCCACAATAGCCGCTGTCAAAGCCGCCACCGACATACCTTTCAGACCACTTGGCAAAAACGTCAGCACCGCCGAATAGGCATTGTCGCCCACCACAACACCATCGCGCATCATTTCGGTTTGCAGACCGCCGTTTTTATAGATCACGTAAGCCGCAATACCCGGCAGCATCACAATTACCGGCATAAAAATCTTCAGGATGGCCGCAAAAAGAATACCGGTGCGGGCCGTTTGAAGATCGGCACCGAGGGCGCGCTGGGTGATATACTGGTTGCAACCCCAATAGTTGAGGTTCACTACCCACTGACCGCCGAGATACATGGCAATACCCGGCAGGGTCAAATAGCGGTTTACATCGGCAACAGAGGCTCCGGGGCCGGGCTTCTCAAAAATCATGTGGAAGTGGTCGTCGGCATCCTTAATCATGGCTCCCAAACCGGCAATTGCGCTGCTGCCCAAGCCAAAGGTTTCGCTCACTTTGGTCAGGGCAAGGTAGGTTGTTACGAGGCCGCCAATAATCAAAACCAGCACCTGAATCACGTCCGTAAAGCCGATTACTTTCATACCGCCGAGCGTAATGAAAATGGCAAACAGGCTCAGGCCAATCACAATGGCATGGAACGAGTCGCCCCCGACGAGGCTGCTGATGGCCGACGCGCCGAGGAACAGAATGGAGGTCAGGTTGACAAAAACGTACAGAAACAGCCAGAAAACGGCCATAATCAGGCTCACCGTGTCGTTGTAGCGCGTACTGAGGAACTGCGGCATGGTGTAGATTTTATTCTTCAGATAAATCGGAATAAACCACACCGCAACAATAATCAGCGAGATTGCTGCCAGCCACTCATACACAGCAATGGCAACTCCAAACCGGAACCCGTCACCCGACATACCAATGAACTGTTCGGCAGAGATGTTGGAGGCAATGAGCGAGGCACCAATGGCCCACCAGGTCAGGGAACCCTCGGCCAGAAAGAAATCTTTTGTGCCGGTTTCATTTTTCTTTTTCCGTTTATAAATCCAGTAGCCGTAGGCCGAAACACCTACAAAGTAGAGGAGGAAAATAACGTAGTCGAGCGTAATCAGTTGGCTCATGTTGTAATAGGGGTTCAGGATGCTTTGGGTTATAAAGCAAAATTGCGGTTCATATTACGCATAAATGATGACAGGAACGCAGACAGAACGGGTCTGCCCTGATTTTTTCGACAGGATTTCAGGGTTTTCAGGATTTTCATCTCACCATTTCTGCTGAGAGTAGAGTAATTCTCAACCCGTCCTGACAATCCTGACGAAAAATCAATTTTCGGGCATAAATGTCGGCTTAAATAAAGCAATTGGATAACGTAGGCTTCTATGTCTATTTGGATACTAAGCGTATAACCCCTATACGCTCAATGACTTTCGTAACGGTGAAGCCATAACTTCTCAAACTTTCGGTAAGGGTTTCGGTGGATGACCTGTTTAACTTAAAGTCGAACCTACCATCGACGTTTAAAAGTCCTACAAAAGGTTCTTTAGATTGGGTGCTTATCAGACTAAAGGCTTCGTCAAGGGTTTGTCCATTCAGCATAAATGTGCTTCCTGAATCTGAATACCCCGACGTTCCGGGCCTGTTCGTCGTCCGTTCAAGTTTTGACGAATCGTTAAGTACACATTTATACACCATTTTACTGAGCGTGTCGGTTCGCACTTTCATTTTTAGGTGATTCAGTATGTTTGCTGACAGCGTATCCAGAAAGTTTTCGTTCGGACGAATGTTTTTATACGATAGAACATATTGCTGCAACAGCAAGGTGTCTGGAACAACAAGATTCAGTGGTCGGACTTTGAAGGCCGCTTCCCAAATCTCATTCAAGGTTGACGACGAAAAAAATGTCCCCCGACCTTTACTACTCACCGTTACGCAAGTTGCTTGTTTTGTCTCACGCATCTCGAAGTGATACAACTTGTCAGCATCTTTCATCACTTGCAAATGCTGTTTAGATGGGTCTAACGACGAGATGGTACTTGCCATACCTGACCCGAATGACCAACCTGATGGCTTTGGTGTTCCTTGATTTTCATTTTTCGGGGGAGGATTGCCCTCGAGCAAATTCTGCAAAATCTCCTTATCCAGATAATTAGGATCTCCAATCCATCGAATCATTCCTTTGTTATCGATGAATACCGTTAGCGGGAAGGCCTCCAGCTCGGTTTTGCCATTGCCGTAGGCGATTTGCGTCTTTTTAGTTTGGTCGCTTGCCACTATCGACTGAAAGTCGACTCTTTTGAGAAGACGATTCACTTTATCTGTTGACTCATCGGTTAATGACAAAAACCGGAGACCAGTATGAGCAAACTGGCTTTGCAACTCATTCAAATGGGGTACGGCGGCAATGCAAGGCGCACACCACGTAGCCCAAAACTCCAACACGACCGGATAGGAGGTCAAATCTTTATCGCCGGGGACATTAGCAATCCAGTCAGTGACGATAATGGGCGGGGCCGGTTCCCCAACCCGTATGTTCGACTGAGCGAAGGACTGAACCGTAAGAAATAAACCAACAACGTAAATGATGGATTTCATGGCTATTGTGAGGAAATGATGGAGTACTTGAATTATTGGCTAAATGAAACCAATAATCGGTACATATCAAATCACAAAAGCCGTACCCATGCGTCTCAACCCGTCCTGACAATCCTGACAATCCTGACGGAAAATCAATTTTCGGGCATGAACGTCAGGTAGCTCATTTGGCCGGGGTCGAACATTTCCTGGGCTAGAC
>JAJAYX010000081.1 GCA_026785985.1 Rudanella sp.
TTGATTGAGAACCCCTTTTTTGTGTAAACACTATACGTGAATTCCATCGAGTGCGCCCGTTCGGGGTCGAGGTAAGGGTTGCCAAACGTCAGGTTTTTGGGGTCGTTGGAATTGATGAATGGGTTCAGAAAAAAGATGTTGGGCCGCTGAATCCGCTGATTGTAACTGAGCCGCACCCGCTGATTGTTCCTGAACCGCTTTGACACGGCTACATTGGGCAACAGAATGTGGTACTGATCCTGAAACGTGGTTTTATTCGAGACGAAATTCGCGTCGATGTCTGTGAATTCGTAGCGACCGCCGAGGGTGTAACTCCATCGTTTGGTGGTAATGATCCGAAACGACGCATACGAAGCCACCACCCACTGCCGGTAATCGAACTGATTGGCCCGGCGCGGATCGTCCACAAAGGCGGTGCTGTCCGATTTAGCATTTTGCAGGCTAAAATCGCTTTCTACGTTGCGCCGGATACTTTTTGCCCCCACTTCGAGTGTCTTTTTGCCTTTTTTGAACGGATGACTGTAATCTGTTTGTACTGTCCATTCGGTGGTTTGGCTGCGGTTAGTATTTTTCTCGCGGTAATTAATAAACTCATTTTCAGGCAATATGAATTGGTCGAGAGCGTACCGGCTGTCATTATCGCTATTGTTCAGTTGGGTCAGAAACGTGAATTCCTGTTCGGGGCGTTTGAACAGCCGGGTGTAGTTCAGGTTCACATCATAGTTGCTGTTGTCGCCCGAATTGTCGCTGTATCGCCGGAACGGTTGCCGGGCCTGGGTGCCTTCGTAGCGCGTATCCCGAATGGACGATCCCGTTCGCGACCCGCTCGAAAAACTCCCGTCGAAACCAACCTGATTGGTCGAATCGAGGTCATAATCGAGGTTAAACGAGCCGTAGCCCGACTGGTTCACGCTGCGGTTTGAGCTGTTTTGCCGGAGTTCGCTCACCGACTGATTAGCCAGTAAACTCCGCCGAACCGAGGCCGACCCGCCATCGTTCAGGGTCATGTTGCCGCCCCCGTAGGCCGTGAGGCCCATTTTACCCTGTTTCATGTTCAGGTTGGCCCCGAGGTTGTGCGTTCGGTTGCCGGTGGTGCCGGTTCCACCCCCCACAAGCCCCTGCAAGCGGCTCCTGGTGATGATGTTGATGATGCCCGCCGTACCTTCGCCGTCGTATTTGGCCGAAGGTGCCGTGATCACCTCCACCGACTTAATGGCCTCTGCCGGAATCATTTGCAGGGCTTCTGAAATGCTCCGGGCCATAATGCTCGATGGCTTGTTGTTAATCAGCACTTTAATGCTCGAACTGCCTTTAAGCTGAATGCTGCCGTCGGGGTCAACGGTGAGCATGGGTACTTTTTTCATCACGTCGATGGCGGTACCGCCTGCGTTGGTGGGGTCGTTGCCGGCATTATACACCACCCGGTCTTCTTTGTCTTCGATCAGGTCGCGCCGGGCAGTCACGGTCACTTCGGAGAGCGTTTGGCTTACCGTTCGGAGCAGTAGCGGAGGCAGGTTCAGGTCGTTGTCGGCTTGGGTAAGTACTAAAGCATCGGAGGTGCGGTCTTCGTAGCCAATAAAGGTGATCCGCAGCCGGTAGCGACCGGGGGCCACTTTGTTGAACGAAAACCGTCCGGTAGCATCCGTAAGGTCGCCCGCAATGGGCGTTGAGTTGCTAAGGCCGAGCAGGGCTATGGTGGCAAACTCAACGGGTTTGCGGCTCACCGAATCCACCACGCTACCGCTGATGTTGCTGCTGTCGGGCGTGGACGTTGCATCGGGCGTGGGGGCATCCGAACCCATTCGCGAAGGCGTTTGGCCGTTGGCAAGTTGACCGTAAATAAGCAGCAGAAAAAATAAAATTGGCTTCATTCGTTGAGGGAAATCTTCGATCAAAGAATGATTAAACATATTCCATACTCATTCGATGTCCCCCATCCTCGCGAACCTGTTTTTGCTAACAGTATAATTAAGGAACCCGTTGGTTTAGGAGGTAACCACCAAATTGTACGATTTTTCAAAAATTTGTAATTATTCGATAGACTTCTATCCAAACCGCATGTCAACAGCAGGACAGGCAACTGCGTATAAAAAATGGGATAATTCACAGCTAATGAGTGCTTTAGCTGCCGGAGACCGACTGGCTTTAGCCGAAGTCTATGAGCGACATTGGTTTGCATTATACCGGGTGGCGTTTCAAAAGACAAACTCCCACGAAACGGCCGAAGAATTAGTGCAGGATTTATTTGTGGACTTGTGGCAGAAACGGGCTATGCTCCGGGTCAGGCAGGTGACACCCTATCTGTTTACGGCTCTTAAATATGCCGTGATCGACCACATTCGTCACCAGGTACAGCACGAACGCTACGAAGGGTATGAGCGTCAGCAACAGGATGGCCAAACAGACCGGAGCACCGAAAACCTGCTCGACTACAACGACTTGATTGCCAGTATTGAAACAGAGTTACAGAAAATGCCTGCCAAAACAGGGCAGGTTTTCCGACTCAGTCGGTACGACGATCAGCCTATTCCGGTTATTGCCCAACGGCTTGATCTATCCGAAAAAACAGTGGAGTATCATCTGGATAAAGCCCTGAAAACACTGCGCGAGAAACTCCCTTTTATTGGTTATATCGTGCTGACCTCTAGGCAAGTTTTCGAGATGCTTTCTGCTGTATTTCTTTAAATTTCTCTGGTTCAACGGCCATTTCACCCGTTATTTAAACCGCAAATTCTGCACCCGCACCGCGTTTAGAATGGCCAGCATCGCCACCCCTACATCGGCGAAAACGGCTTCCCACATGGTGGCGATGCCACCCGCGCCCAACACCAGCACGATACCTTTTACCACCAAAGAAAGCGTAATATTCTGCCACACAATCCGGCGGGTGGCCCGGCCAATCTCCACAGCTATGGCAATTTTGCCGGGTTCGTCGTTCTGAATAATTACGTCGGCGGTTTCGATGGTGGCATCGGAGCCAAGTCCACCCATTGCCATTCCAACATCGGCTAAGGCAACCACCGGCGCGTCGTTCACGCCATCGCCCACAAAGGCCAGTTTGGCCGGCCGACGCTTCGCTTTGGGGTTGCCCGCCAAATCAGCTTTGAGCCGCTCAACCTGGGCTACTTTGTCTTCGGGCAGCAAATCGCCATGCCACTCATCAATGCCTAGTTGCCTGGCCACAATTTCGACCACCGCCGATTTATCGCCCGACAGCATGACGGTGCGAATCCCTTCTTTCTGGAGTCGTTTTACGGCTTCGGCGGCATCGGGTTTGATTTCGTCGGCAATGGTGAAATAACCCGCAAACTGCCCATTGATGGCGGTCATGACAATGGTGAAGGGTATTTTGGTCAGGCCCTCATCAAAGGAAACGTTGAACTTCTGGAGCAGTTTAGCATTTCCAGCCAGCATTTCTTTTCCATCAACGCGGCCTTTTAAACCGTGTCCGGCAATCTCTTCCACGTTTTCGACTAAAACCGATTCGTAGCCTCTCCCCCCGCCGTGGACACGGGCGTATTCCAAAATTGCCGTGGCCACCGGGTGGGTCGATTTGCTTTCCAACGCGGCTGTCAGCCGGGCCAGTTCGGGGGCTTCGATGCCGACTGGTTTCACGTCCTGCACCTTGAAAACGCCTTTGGTCAGCGTGCCGGTTTTGTCCATGACCACCGTTTTTAGCTGGGTCATCAAATCCAGAAATACTGACCCTTTAAACAGAATCCCTTGCCGAGACCCAGCCCCGATACCGCCAAAATACCCCAGTGGAATGGAGATGACCAGCGCACAGGGGCAACCGATCACCAGGAATACGAGACCCCGATATAGCCAGTCACTAAATTGATAATCAGTGATAAAGAAGTACGGCACCACCTTAATCAGCACGGCCAGTAAACAGATAATTGGGGTATAGATTTTGGCAAACCGGGTAATGAACTCCTGCGTTTGGGCTTTGCGGCCCGTGGCCTGCTGCACGAGTTTAAGAATTCGCGAGAGTTTGGAATCCTGATAGGGCGTGGTCACGTCCATCTCCACCAGCGACTGCCGGTTGATCATGCCCGCCAGCACCGCTTCGCCTTTGGCGATGGAACGGGGCACGCTCTCGCCGGTCAGAGCCGCCGTGTCGAACGTGCCGGAGTCGGAGCGCATCGTTCCGTCGAGGCCCACTTTTTCGCCCGGCTTGATCTGAATCACGTTGCCAACCCCAACGGTGGCCGCTTTGACGGTTTGGGCCTGCCCGTTTTTAATGACCGTCACCTCGTCGGGCCGCACGTCTAACAATGCTTTGATACTTCGACGCGCCCGCAACACGGCGGCATCCTGAAACAGTTCGCCAATGGTGTAAAACAGCATCACGGCCACGCCTTCGGGGTATTCGCGGATGGCAAACGCGCCGAGGGTGGCCACGCCCATCAGAAAAAACTCGGTGAAGACATTGCCTTTCAGAATGCTGCTCCAGGCCCGGCGCAATACCGGCCAGCCAACGGGCCAATAAGCGGCTACATACCAGATGAGCCGAATGGGGTCTTTGAACCAACTCAGCTTGACATAATCCAGCGCGATACCACCCAGCAACAGTAACAGGCTGATGGCAACGGGGGCGTAGATCCGCCAGGTTTGAAACGGGGCTTCTTTCGGAGCCACCGCAGCGGCTGGTGTAGGGCTTTCTTCGATCAGTTCCACACCATCGTGGTCATGATTGTGGGCGTCGTGGCTATGATTGTCTGCCATAGGTGGCTTAGGGGTCGATCCTTTGGTCGTTAAAAAGTCGGCTCTATGCCACAAAAGTACGGTGAAGGCTTGTGCAACGTGTAGGCAAAAATAGTATTGTTTTTAACCAGGAATTAAGGCTTAAAATCAACCCTTTTATATAAACTTTCGACTATTCAGAAAAACCGTTCAGGGTAAACTATTGACTCAGACGACATAGCAGCAACGAAATTCTTCCTTCCCTTTTGCCTGGTTATGTCTGTTGATGATTTTCTGCATCTCTTGCACCGCTACAGTGGGCAGGACTGTTCGCCGGACGAAATGGCCCTGATCGACCGATGGTATGATCGGCTCCGGTCTGAACTGGAACCGCGCCTGACAACCGACGAACGAGCAAGCCTGCAACGCTATCTCTGGCAACGGATTGAACGGCGGATTGATGCCACATCGGGCGAGGAACATAAGCAAACCGGCATTCGTCCTATTGGAGCGTCGCGCCGACAATGGCCGGTTCAACGCTGGGCGGTGGCGGCTGTGGTTGTAGTGCTGGGTATGGGAGCAGCAGGGGCCTTTTGGTTCAGTGGGAATGCGTTGACTGGTAGCCCACAAAATGCAGATAAACACTCGCTGTCTGTATTTTCAAAAGCCAGCCCTGCCAACTGGGAAAATGATAGCCGTAAACCCCAACTGATTACGCTTAACGACGGCAGCATCGTGCAACTTGAACCGGGAGCCAAACTACACGCACTTGCCAAAACGAATTCTCAAAAACGGGAAGTCTGGCTAACAGGTCGCGCCTTTTTCAGCGTAAAGCGAGACGAGACAAAGCCTTTTCTGGTGTATGCCGGTACTGTGGTGACGCGGGTGCTGGGCACGAGCTTTTGGGTGAACGCGCCCCTGAATGCACCGGCTGTGGATGTTTCCGTGCGGACGGGCAAGGTGTGGGTGGCCCGCCTGGCAACATATACGCTCTATACCCAAACGACTCCAGACAGCAAGCAGGGCGTGATGCTGACACCCAATCAACAGGTGACGTTTTATACCACCAAGAGCCAGTGGGCAATGGGTTTGGTGGCAAAACCACAACCGCTAAAAATAGAGAACGACAAAGCCCCTGCCCACTTTTCTTTTGATGAAACCTCGTTGAAAGATGTACTAAAAACCCTTGAAAATCAGTATGGAATAGCTATTTCAGCCCCCGATAAAACACTGGAACATTGCCGTTTTACGGGCGACATCAGCCAGCAACCTTTTTATACCCAGTTAGAATTTATTTGCCGGTCCATCAACGCCAGTTACGAGCTTATTGGCACCCAAATCGTCGTTAGCGGCCCCGGCTGCTCACCCTATTAATCACGCCTTCACCTATGCGCATGAACCTTTACCGCAACACACGTTTGCTTTTTCTGACCGTCATGCAGTTTTCGTGTCTATCCCTGTTTTTGATGGGTACACTGGATGCCGTTGCCTACGGTCGCGATGCCGATACCCAGGAACTGCTGCAA
>JAJAYX010000082.1 GCA_026785985.1 Rudanella sp.
CTAACTACTGTATATACGAAAGTTTTGTCGTACTTTCTGTATTTATTTGTACTTTACCAATAATTAGTTGTACTATTGATGTCGTACTTTTTGTATTGTTGCGCTTTACCGGCACGCTATACAAACATAAACATTTGCCTAATAACACCAAAAATACGAACGGCCTCACCCCAGTATTCAGTACTGATGGCAAGGCCGTTAGGTAGTCAAAAACATGGGGTCAACCGAATCGGCGGTCCGATCAACTCAATACCCCGGATTCTGGGCCAAATAGCCCGGCAGGTTCGACGCTCCATCAGTAGCCGTTTGCGGAATTGGGAAGATACGTTTTTGTGAGTTAGCATCCGTTTTCTCCGTCCATTTGTCTTCGTATTTACCAAAGCGAATCAGGTCCGTCCGGCGCAGGCACTCCCAGTACAGTTCGAATCCGCGCTCGCGCAACAGCAGGTCGAGGGTCATGCTGGTGAGGGCGGGTGCAGGCGTGCCAACCGCCGTGCGCGAAGCCCTTACCAGGTTCACATCGGCTAAGGCGCTGGCGGCATCATTGCTCTTGCGGAGTTTAGCTTCGGCCCGCATCAGATATACATCGGCTAAGCGAACAATCGAAATATCGGCATCACCAAGGTTCCGGCCCGAAGCCGATTTCCTGCTGAACTCGTATTTCAACACCCGAAACCCCGTGTTATAATCACTGCCTGCCACGGTGTAATTGACCTGTTCGGTAAAATTTACGGGCAGCGTAGGCCGGCTGCGCGTTAAGTTGAAGAGCCTCCCGATTCTGTAGTTCGTACCACAGCGCAGAAACGCGCCGTTTACCCGAATCAGGCCATACTGCTGACCGCGCAAAATGCCCCTGTTGAAGTTAAAGTTGGCTTCGGCAATGCACGAATCCGCCGGAATGATCCAGTTTGTTTTCGAGAAACGGGGGTCAACACCAGTCGGGTCGCGGGGGGCATAGGCATTGACCCAGGTACGGTAAAAATCGGGTGTGATGGCCGGACCGTCGGTGCCGTTCGCCAGGGGAAACAAGGGCAGCGGAAACTGATCGCCCGATAAGGAGAAGTAAGCCAGTCGGTTATGGCCGTTGAGTTCGGCCCGCTGGTCAACGGCAAATACTAACTCTTTGTTGGTGTTGTTGTTGGAATTGAAAATCGCGAAATAATCGGGCGATAACTGATACTGCCCCGAGTTGATGATTTTGTCGCAATACTCCGTCACCTTGTCCATGTCTTCTGGCTTGGCCGTAAATGTAGCGGCATACCGATCACGATACACAGCCGCATTCAGGTGCAAGCGGGCCAGCAGACCCCAAACGGCTCCTTTGGTCAACCGACCGGGGCCAACCGTTGTCAGCAGGTCCGGCTCTGCGGCCAGAAACTCTTTTTTCAGGTACTCCGTCGCCACATCGCCCCTCAGGATTTCCGAAACGCCCTGTGGGTCGTCTTTGCCAAACACCACGCCAAACAGGTCGAGCATGAGCATATTATAGTACGCCCGCATCCCCCGTGCTTCGGCCAGATAAACCTTCGCGCTGGGGTCGTTGATGGTCGGCAGCGTATTCAGAGCCGTAATCGAGCGCGAAATTCCCTGCGCCAGCAGCAACCACGTGTTGCGGAGGTTGGGGTCGGTGCTACCGTGTGTGTGCTGGTGCATGGCCACATAAATGCCGTTATCACCCCAGTCGGTGCCACCGCGATAGGGCAGAATGGCCTCATCAGTCGAAATTTCCTGCGCAGCAAAGTAGGTTGTGTGCGTAAACACATCGGGCAAGCGGGCATAGACCGGAGCCAGATTGCCATCGGCGGCTTGTTTGTCGGTCAACCCCGCTGCCGAAGCTTCGTCGAGTACATTTTCGGTCAGGTCAGTACAGCCGTTCAACAGCAGCAATCCGAACAGCGAAAGGGTAATGAGGAGTGATTTTTTCATGAGTTTGTTTTACCCCACCCCCGGCCCCGGCCCCTGCCCCGTAGGGAGGGGAGAAAAAATCCGAGTATGGCTCCCCTCCTTACCGGGGAGGGGCCGGGGGTGGGGTATTTTGTTTTTAAAATGTCAGATTCAAACCAAATACGAACGAACGCGCTTTCGGATAGCTCAGGTAATCAATGCCATACGACGAGATGCCGTTGACCGTACGGTCGATGTTTACCTCTGGGTCATAGCCCTTGTAGCTTGTGATCACGAACAGATTCTGGCCCGTTGCCGACAGCCGAACGCCCGAAATCCACCGCTTCATGCCAATCAGTTTGGGGTCGAGGTTATAGCCCAGCGTGAGGTTGTTGAGCCGGAAAAAACCGCCATCGCGCAGGAAGCGTGTTGAAACCGGAGCCGGGTTGTTGATTGATTCGGTGGTTTCACCAATTGCTTCGGCGGGGCCGTTCAAGCCTTTCACTAAGCGGGCTTTGTAGAAAAATGCGTTGGCCGTGTTGTCATACAGTTTGTTGCACGACACTCCATTGAAGTTGGCCGTCAGGTATAAGCCTTTGTAGACAACCCTGGTATTAAAGTTAAACTGCCGAGTTGGC
>JAJAYX010000083.1 GCA_026785985.1 Rudanella sp.
AAACTGCACCGAGCAAATGGGTGTTCCGGGGCCGTGGTATGAGCGATTGCCGCACTTCAAAATGGGGTTCACGCCAAGCAGCGGCAAGGAGTTGCAGTCGGAATATTTTTTACCCATCGAACACGCCTACGAGGCTATGATGGCGGTGGCAAGCCTGAAAGACCAGCTTACGCCCCATTTATTTATCTCCGAGATTCGCACCATTGCCGCCGATACCTTCTGGATGAGTCCGCATTACAACCATACCTGCGTGGCCATTCACTTTACATGGAAACCGGAGTGGGAAGCCGTTCAGAAATTACTCCCGCAGATTGAAGAAAAACTGTCGCCCTTTAATGCACGGCCTCATTGGGGCAAGCTATTCACCATGGCACCGGCTGTGTTGCAATCACGGATTCAGAAGCTGGCGGAGTTCAAAGCATTGATGACGCAGTATGACCGCAGTGGCAAGTTCAAAAATGCGTTTTTGGATTCGGCTATTGGGTGAGTTGGTAGCTGGGTAATTGGGGTGACTGGGTAAATCGGTAATTGGTTTGTCCCTAACTTGCCAACGCAACCAGTTACCCAATCCCCAATGCTGACAATCCACGACAAAACTTTCGTTCCTTTTATTGCGGCTCGCGACATTCAGCAACGCGTTGCTGAATTGGCCACACAAATTAACCGCGATTACCACGACAAACAACCGTTGATGGTGGTGGTGCTAAAGGGGGCCGTGCTGTTTGCCGCCGACCTGTTTAAGCAGTTAACCATGCCCTGCGAGATCACGTTTCTGAGGGTATCATCCTACCAGAAAACGGCCTCCACGGGGCATGTTAGGCAACTTCTGGGCCTTTCCGAGCCCATCACCGACCGCGATGTGATTGTGGTAGAAGACATTGTGGACACGGGCCTGACCCTCGGCGACGTGTGCGACCAACTCCGCGAATCCCGGCCCGCTTCCCTCACCGTGGCCACCCTGCTGTTCAAGCCCGAAGCCCTGCAACGGCAGCTTCAGTTAGATTACGTGGGTTTTGAAATCGAGAATCGTTTTGTGGTGGGCTACGGCCTGGATTACGATGGTTTGGGCCGGAACACGAAGGATATTTTTGTGCTGAGTGAGTAGGTGTTCTGGTAACCCAAAAAGGCTCGCCCTACGCCTGACCCACTTACCCCCCAATCGTGGACATGGACTCCGTAATGGGCCCACGCTCGCGTTCGGCCTCGAAACCGTTGGCCGGGCGATGGGCAAAGGCTTTCAGGAAAGCGGCTGTAACTTCGTTATCAGTGGCTCCCGACCTAAGCAGGGCGCGAACATCGAGCACGCCGTTATCATAGAGACAGGTTTTGAGGGTTCCCTGGGCGGTCATCCGAATGCGGTTGCAGGTGCCGCAAAAAGTCCGGCTGAAGGCCGCAATAATCCCGATGTTGCCGGGGTAACCGGGAATCTGGTAATCGTAGGAGGTTGAAAAAGGGCCATCCTGAATTTTTTGGAGACCCGGATATAGCGATTGTAACTCGTTCAGAATGCGCTTGTGAGTCCAGTGCAACACCGGATAATGCGTCCCTTCGCCGTTAAACGGCATTTCTTCAATAAACCGCACCGAAACGCCTGCCTGCCGCGAAAGTTCGGCTAAGGGGCCAATGTCGTCAGTGTTTTGGCCATCCATCACCACCGCGTTTATTTTCACGGCGATGTTGGCTTTCAGGAGTTTATTCAGGGTATTCAACACAGCGGGGAGTTCGTCGCGCCGGGTGATTCGGTGGAAACGTTGGCGGTCGAGAGTGTCGATGCTCAGGTTCACTGACCGCAGACCCAGGTCGGCCAGTTCCTCAATGTGGGGAGCCGTCAACACGCCGTTGGTGGTCATGGCCAGTTCGTTGATACCAGGAATACGGCTCAGGTTCCGCATGAAATCCATCAAACCGTTCCGCACAAAGGGTTCGCCACCCGTAATCCGTACTTTCGACACGCCCAGCCCGGCCAGAATCCGACAGATGCGCTCCATCTCCTCGTAGGTAAGTAGCTGCTGTTTAGGCAGGTATTTAATCCCTTCTTCGGGCATACAATAGAAACAACGGAGGTTGCAACGGTCGGTTACGGCCAGCCGAACATATTGTATGGGGCGATTGTGATTGTCGTAGAGCATGAGAAGATGCAAGATACGGAATGCCCGCTACCTTTGTGTTATGATTCAGATTATGGCCAGCGATGTTGGCAAAAAATACCGGCGCGAATGGGTTTTCAGGCATCTCGACCTCACGCTGACGAGCAGGCCCACCCCCACCAACACCGCTAATAGTTACACCTTTGTGGGGCCAAACGGCAGCGGCAAATCGACCCTGTTGCAGTTGCTGTCGGGTGCCCTGCCCGTCACCGAAGGGATGCTGACGTATACCCTCGACAACAAAACGATTGCCTCCGATGAGTGGTTCCGGCAAGTGGTGATTGCTGCCCCCTACTTAGAACTGATAGAGGAGCTAACCCTGAGCGAAATGCTGGCGTTTCATGTTCAGTTTAAGCCCTTCAAAGCAACTTTGAGCAATGCGGAAGCCGCCGACCGGATGCGCCTGAGCCACGCGATGGATAAAGAACTCAAGTTTTTCTCGTCGGGCATGAAACAGCGGGTTAAGTTAGGATTAGCTTTTTTTTCGGACGTTCCGCTCGTGATTCTCGACGAACCCACCAGTAACCTCGACCGACAGGGCGCGGCCTGGTATCACGACCAAGTCCGATTGCTCCAACCCGATCAGTTGCTCTTGATCGGCTCCAATGACCCTGCTGAGTATGATTTTTGTCCTAACGTGCTGGATGTCATGCAGTGGAAAAAATAGTATCTTTGCTTTTAAAATCGCATTTCACAATGAAATACACACTCATCCTTGCCCTATCGCTGGGCCTCGCCGTAGCGGCCAACGCCCAAAGTGTTCACGGCAAAAAAATCTCTGAAGATGGTGCTGTTCCTGCACCCGAATTAGTTGCCAAACTCGGCGACAAACCCGAAATGACCACGAAGGTGCAGGGCACGGTGGCTTCTGTCTGTAAAGTAAAAGGTTGCTGGATGGAAGTCAAAACCGATGAGGGCAAAACCATGCGCGTGACCTTTAAAGACTACGGATTCTTTGTACCGAAAGACATTGCCGGGAAGCAGGTTGTGTTTGAAGGCGTTGCCCAGCAAACCACCACCTCCGTTGCCGACCTGAAGCACTATGCCGAAGACGCGGGCAAAAGCAAAGCCGAAATTGCCAAAATCACCGAACCCGAAAAAGCCCTGACGTTCGTGGCCGACGGGGTTATTGTGAAGTAATGATTTTGGTTTATTTGTAGAGACGCAAAAATTTGCGTCTCCCATGCATCAGCAATTTTTCGTTATTATTGATGACGCACCGGCGGATCGGCAAATTTTTGCGTCTCCGGTGCGGTTTCTATGTTTATCGCTAAATTCCTAACATGAAAAACCCTTGCCTGACCGTACTGGCTGCTATTGCCTGCCTTTCCGGTTTTGCCCAACACCGCACACTGCTCCACTGCGGAAAACTGCTCGATGGGGTCAACAATAGCCTGCAACCAGAGATGACGGTGGTTGTAGAGGGCAACAAAATTACCTCTGTGCAACGGGGCTATGTGGTTGCCGCTGGCACCGACCGCGTGGTTGACCTTAAATCGAAAACCGTGCTGCCCGGCCTGATTGACATGCACGTGCATATCGAGAGCGAAACCCGGCGTGGGGGAGCCTACAAAGCCGGTGTTAAAATTGCGTTTGGGACAGATGCGGGTGTTTATCCGCACGGCATGAATGCCAGGGAGTTCGAGTTTATGGTTGAAGGTGGCATGTCACCTCTCAATGCTATTAAAGCGGCAACAATGGTCAATGCGGAACTGTTAGGCATGAAAACGCAGTTGGGTTCGGTAGAAATGGGTAAGTTTGCAGATCTGATTGCCGTGGATGAAAGCCCGCTTCAGACTATTAAAACCCTGCAAACCGTGTGGTTTGTGATGAAAGAAGGCAAGATTTATAAACAATGAACACCGATAACCAGCCACAGGAAAACACCATCGACGTTGAGTTGTCGGAGGATATTGCTGAGGGAACCTACGCCAATCTGGCGATGATTGCCCACTCGAACAGCGAATTTATTCTGGATTTTATCCGGCTGATGCCCGGTGTCCCGAAAGCGAAAGTAAAAGCACGGATTATTCTGACCCCCGAACACGCCAAGCGACTATTATCAGCCTTGAAGGAGAACATTGGCCGTTACGAAGACAGCTTCGGCGGCATCGACCAACCCGACGACAACTTCCGGTTTCCGTCGGGGTTTGGCGGGCCAGTCGGGATGGCGTAAATGATTTAGAACGGATACCCTACGGCCACATTCAAAATCAGGTTTTGCCGTCGCCAGTCGCGACTGCGAAGGTTGATTTCATCCAGCACCCAACGTTGTCCTTCGGGGCGGTCGGGTTTGCGGAGGGGAATACCGAGGTCTAAGCGGAATAGAAAGTAGGACAGGTCAATTCGAAGGCCAATGCCCCCGCTCACGGCCAGTTCTTTCAGAAAGTTGCGGCTGAAAATAATATTGGATAAGGGTCTGCCCAACGAATCTAATTCGCCATAAAGGGTCGCATTGGCTTTATCTTTCAACCAAACGTTGCCCACATCAATAAATAAAGCTCCCTGCAAGTACTGGTTAATTTTGGGGCGGAGTTCGGTATTGGCTTCCAGTTTAATATCACCACCACCGTCCTGAAACACAAATCCCTGCCCATCAAACTCGCGGGTAATTTGACCCGGCCCTACAGTACGGGGCCGAAAACCGCGTAAGCTATTACTCCCACCTGAAAAATACTGCTTCACTAACGGCATAATGTTGATGTTGCCATAAGGCAAACCGATTCCTGCCAAAAAGCGGTTAGCCCAACTTATTCCGGGTGTTATATGCGAATAGTAACGTGTGTCTAAGTCGAGTTTTAAATATTGTGCATAAGGAACTTCAAAAATGCGCCCAACCTCATAGCCATCTGTAGGCCGGATCAACAAACTGGCCAGATTGCCTGCCGTTTCAGCACCAAACTGAACCCGATATGTATTTGGAGAATTAGTACGGGGCGATGAACTATAGCTAATCGTGTAAAGACTACTCATAATAATTTGCTCACTGAATAGCAATTGATTGTAAAATCCGGCCGTTTCAGGGTTGATAGCCAGTGAATCTGAGAATGGCCCCAGATTACCTACCCTCAAGTAGTTGATACTGAATGGCGTAAATGTCTGTTCAACTCGCTGATTCGTTCGGAAAGCGTACCCATACGAGCCATTAAACGAATTCAGCGTATAGTACTTATATCGATTGATTGCTTCATAGCCCAACGTTATGAGAGTTTTTGGCAATGACTGCCGCTGGTCGTATCGAATACGGAATGGCACTATCAACCGTGGAGCCGTTAAATTTAGAGTTGCTCCGTAGCGATAGGTTCGGGTTACAAGCCCCAGTGCAGCGATTGGAACCTCTATCCCGCCCGTTAAATTTAAACTCAATTGCTCGGCACGTTTGAAGAAGTTACGGTTTAAAATGCTCAGTGTCAACTCGGAACCAACCAGACTGTTGGAACGGGACGTTCCAGCAATCTCAGCTCGAATGGATTTCTTTGGGTAAGGTGTCAGGTAATAATGCACATCCAGGAACGACGAATCGCCCTGCTGAATAGGCGCAAATCGGTTGCGGACAAACTTAAATGTGCCGACGTTGATAAACCGGCTCAGGGTTAAATCCTGCGCCCGACTGCTGTACCGGCGACCGGGTTTCAGGCTTAGAATATCGTTAAACAACTGCGGCTTGTAGAGCCGCGCCGAATCGACAATGAACACCCGTCGCAGGCTTGTATCGCCCTTGGCAACATATGCCAAAGACCGGTTGGTGTCGTTAACCGATACACTGGCCAGGTTGTAGTTCGGATACACGTACAGATTCCGAATGTAGTAGGGCAGTCCGGCGGCTACCGGCATATCTGGCTTTATGGCCAGATAAAGCCTAACCTTGTGCTTACCAACCACGCTATCGGCTAGAAACGCAACATAATCCGGTTGGAAATAATAGAATCCCCGATTTTTTAATGTTGTACTGATCCGCTGTTGTTCAGCCTGGATGGTAGCAAATCGGTAGGGGTCTCCCACTTTCAGCAGTGTCTGGGGCGAGATGTTGAACATCGCTCTTCGGGCCGGGGTAGAGTCCACCAGGAACAACACCGAGTCGATGGTGTATCGGGCCGGCACGCGAGCGTCATACACCCCACGGGCTTTGTAGCCGTCCTCCACCAGCTTCCCACTCACACTTGATCGGAAATACCCTTCGTTTTCCATCAGGCCCGCAAAAATAGTGGCGTTCGATGAGATCGCTTTGGCACTGGCCAGAACCGGAGCCTCGCCAAACTTGCGCCTGAACCAGGCCCGCAATCCTTTCTCTTTTTTGGGTTCCCCGAGCAGGTAATAAAACCCCACTTTATAGGGAATTCCAAACAGCGTTTTGTTGGGTCGGGGCCGGGCCAAATCTTTCAGTTGCCCTTCTAAATTCTTTTTATCGTCCTTCGATATGGTCGAATCAGCAGACAGGTTAATGTCAGTGCCAACGTATAAACGCTCATTGGGGGGTAACCGTCTGGCGATGTTGCAGGACTGAAAAAGAGCAAGAAGAATGAAGTAATAGTATGGTTTCATGCAACGTACGGCGGATTCATAATCTGCCGTGAACTGGTTAAAAGTATGTCTTATGGCGGATTACAAATCCACTGTACCTTGTTCCTCCTTTCTCCGTCGCCGTAAATCGGCAAGAGTATTATAGTCAACGGTGATGATGAACCCAACGCCGGTCTCCACAATGTAGCCCTCCAACACACTTTGCTGTTCGTTGCGCCGGTAGCCACGCACCACGTAGCGGCCATCGCGGGTGAGGTTGTAGTTCAGTGAAAAATTATCAAACACTTCGCTTGGATTCCGTTGGATACCAGTATTGTTTTCCAACACAAAATTTCGCCCAACCGAAACCGATAACCGCCCTGATAAAAAGCTTTTCGACAGGCCCACGTTCAGGT
>JAJAYX010000084.1 GCA_026785985.1 Rudanella sp.
CGGGCAGGTCGATGCTCGGAAACTCCCGAACGCCGAGGTATAAGAAGCCAATAACGCCAAAAACGATAATCAGTATCGACAAAACGACCGCCAGAACGGGCCGATTGATGGAAGTGGTAGAGAGATTCATGTTTTTTATAGGAGATAGACGGGGCCGCCCATGCGGTCACTGCACCAACACCTCGCCCCCCGGTTTAACCATTTGTATGCCCGACGTAATCAGCGAATCCCCCACGTTCAGGCCGCTCCGAATCTCGACATTTCGGTCGGTACGAAGGCCAATTTCGACCGACACCGACTCGGCTTTGTGGTTGCGTACCACAAACACTTTCTGACCGTTCTGTTCGGGAATCAGTGCTTCTGTTGGCACCACAATGGCATTGCCACGCGCACTCAGCACCACTTCGATGCGGGCAAATGCCCCCGGTACCATGGTTCCGTTGGGGTTGGGGCTGACCGCCCGCAGCAGCAAAGCCCGCGTTTCGGGGTTTACCTTTGGTTCAACGGCATACACCGTTCCTGTCCGGCGCGAGTCGGAGCCTTCTACCGTGAACTGAATCCGACTGCCCCGGCGCACAATGTTGGCGTATTTGGCCGGCACCGAAAAGTCGATTTTGGCCGGGTTCATGTTGGTGAGTGTGGCAATGGGCGAGGCTGGCGAAATGTAGCTTCCCACACTGATTTGGCGCAGGCCAACGGTGCCATCGAAAGGCGCACGGATGATGGTTTTGGCCAATTGTGCTTTCATGTTCTCGATGTCGGCAATCGTACCCGTCAGGTTTGTCTGGCTGATTTCGTACTCGGCCCGGCTAATGGCTTCTTTTTCGAATAGTCGTTTTAGGCGTTGTTCGTTGGCATCGGCCAATTTCCGGTTGGCGGTTAGTTTCTGGAGCTGGGCCTGCAAATCGGCATCGTTGATCCGCAGTAGCACCGTTCCGCGCCGAACATAATCGCCCTCGCGGAACCCAATGCTCGTAACCCGACCCGACACTTCGCTCCGAATATCGACTTCCTCGTTAGGCACTATGGTTCCTGTCGTCAGGATTTTCTCATCCAGCGACTCCGAGCGCACCACCATAATGCCTACCGACGTTGGGCCACTTTGCGCTTTGCCACCACCTGCCGAGGAACCACCCCCGCCCGCTGGTTTGCCTGCGGCTGCCGCTCCGGTTAGTGAGGCTGTTGCCGGGCTTTTTGAACCATCAACGGGCTTGCCTTCGCTGGGTTTCCAGAGCGTTTTTAGTTTGGGATAAAAAGCCAGGCCAATCACAAAAATTAGGATCAGTACGGTTAGGATACGCTTGGTAATGGTGTTCATAGGTGTATGACCTTAGGTCTAAAGCAAGAATATTTTGTATCTAATTTAGCAAACTACAGATGCAGTACGGCCATTAGAAATAAGGCGAAAAGTGAATGAACTTACTGTGAGAAGGGACAATAGTAAACAGCCAACAGTGAGCAGTGGATTAGACATCGGGAAGATGTTCGCACACATTGCCTGCTGTTGGCTGCTTACTGTTTACTGTTCACTGAATTCAGAGCGCGATCCGGGCGCGAACCTGCTGCGTTACAATCTGCGTGTTATCGTCGAGGGTGACCAGGAAGATAAACGCAATTTCGCGGGGAGACAGCGGGTTTGTAGCCGGAACGATTGACACTGCTGGAAACTTCCTGGCAAAGTCCGCCAGCGTATAGGTAAACGTTGACTTATTTCCCGAACCTGGAATGGGAGCCGCGTTGATTTTGGCAGCGGCCGCGTTCAGTGTGCCTGCGTTGATGCCGGTTGCACCACCCACCACTGTTGTGATCTCTTTGATAGTGCGGCCAGAACCAGCCGGAATCGACAGGTCGAACTTGATGGCCCCACCCCCGGCTACCGATACGTCGATCCAGGGGTTGCCTCCAAACGTCTGGGCATTAGAGAACGTAACAGGCACGGCAGGCCGGTTGTCGCGAACCAGCTCACTATATACTAAATCGTCTTTGCAGGCAATGTTAGCTATCGCCAGTGTCGCCAGCAGAAATCCTTTTATGATGGTCAGTTTCATACGTGTGTCGAAAAATGGTGATTAGTTAATCGATATCCCACCACAGCTTCACGTTGGTTTGTGGGCCGGGGTTTGGGAAGTTAGGATTGCGTGTTGTCTCGGTAGCGGTGTAAACGAGCCGCACCTGGGGTGACCCATCGATACCAGCTGCGTTTTGCGAACGTTGCAGGGCAGGGAGGTTAGTCCGCCGGTTATCATTCCAGATTTCGACTCCATTACCCGTGAAGGCGATGTATTTCTGGGTCATAATCTGCGCGAGCCGCTCCTGCTGCGTTCCTTTCAGGGCATTGGCCGTGATATAGGTGTCGATTTGAGCCGTTGGAATGCCCGCCAGCGTCATCGAAGCCCGGATACCTTCGGCATACAGCGTTTGCGGATCACCTGGGGTACCAAGAATCAATGCCGACTCGGCCAGGATAAACGCCCGCTGGAAGTTCGTTAGCACCCGTACTGGCCCTTCCCCATTCTGACCAATCACGTAATTATTATACCGAGACCAGTTTGTGTTTGGTGTTGGCAGCGTACCTCTAAAACCATTGTCGAGGGATACGTAGTCGGCCCCCGGTCTGGTAAAGAAAACGGGCAAACGGGGATCACTCAAACCACGCAGCAGGGTCAGATAGCGCGTACTCAGGATCAGGTCATCGCGAAACAGGCTCAGTACCGTATAGGTATAGCGGGGGTCTTGACTGCCCACACTGCCTCCAAACGCCATATTCCAATCGTCGGCGTTGCTTTTGATATAGACGTTGCGGGTTAGCACCTCGTTGATAACCGTCCTGGCCAGTTCGGGTTCTTTACGGCTGATGGTATTCGCCAACTTCAGCAATAAGGTGTTACCGGCCAGTTTCCATTTGTTGATGTTTCCTCTGTAGGCTACATCGTCATTGCCGGGAGCAAGCCCTGCTGTAACCAGCCCCGTAGTGGGCGAAATGGTTACGGCATCGAGGTCTTTCAACCCGTCGCGCACCAGATCGAACAGGCTTTGGATGTTGAGTGAGGCATTACCCTTGTAAATATCCTCCTGCTTATCCAGGCGAGGCTGAGGATTGGCAGTTCCCTGCAATGCCTGCGAGTAGGGAATATCGCCCCACAAATCGGTGGCCAGGCTAAACCCATACGCCTTTACAATCTTGGCAATGCCCGAATAAGCTTTCCCGTTATTGGCATCGCCTATACGAATGATCTCATTGGCGTTAATCAGTGTACTGTTGTAGAGCTCGCCCTGCCATTGGTTGTTAAAATCGCTACCCGTGGTGGTGTAAATATCGGTACCAGCGGGAGTGCCACCGGCACCGGTTAACTGCTGGACAGCCACCGAAGCGAAGCGGTTCAGCTCGTTAGCATTGGCAAAAGCGGCCCCTACCTCCACGGTCGGCAGCAAAACGGCTGCCGTTACTGAGGTGGGGTTGTTAGGCGTTACGTTAACGTCTAAAAACTGCTGGCATCCGCTCAGAATGGCAAGCGTTGGTGCCAGAATATATATTTTCTTGAAATGACGAATCATTGAAAAGTCTGTTAGCACGAAGGATTTTTAAAATGTCAGGCGTACGTTCACCCCGTAGTTCCGGGTATTGGGCTGACCGCTCAGGTCAAGGCCCTGGATGTTGCCCGCACCCTGAGTGTTTAGTTCGGGGTCGCCGTAGTAGTTTGGTGCGTAGAAAAAGAGATTCCGACCGCTAACACCCAACGATGCCTGGCCGAATGGGGTTTTGCTCAACAGTGCTTTGGGCAGCGTGTAGCTCAACGACACCTCACGCAAGCGGTAGTTGGTGGCATCGAACGTGCCGGCCTCCGATCCCAAACCGCCCAGGCCACCCCAGTATGTCTGAGCCGGAACCTGAATGTTGTTGGGACGATAGCCCGTTACCTTGCCATCTGTTCCTGTTATCGGAATAACGCCGGGCAATATACGGGGTTGGTCGCGGTCGATGCTCGTTACAGACAATGATCCGTTCGAGCGCACGTCAACCGCACCAAATGAATGGATTTGACCACCCTGACGGGTATCCACCAGAACCTGCAACGCCAGACCCTTATACGAGAAGGTGTTGTTGAGGCCTACCG
>JAJAYX010000085.1 GCA_026785985.1 Rudanella sp.
GGCATATCCTGCTCGAAGGCGTGCCGGGCCTGGCCAAAACGCTGACCATCAATACGCTGGCTAAGGCACTGCAACTCGACTTTCAGCGGATTCAATTCACGCCCGACCTCTTACCTGCCGACCTGATCGGGACTATGATCTTTAACCAGAAAACGGTTGAGTTCGAGGTGAAGCAGGGACCTATTTTTGCTAACCTGATTTTGGCCGATGAGATCAACCGCTCGCCCGCTAAAGTGCAGTCGGCCCTGCTCGAAGCCATGCAGGAAAAGCAGGTTACCATTGGCGAGGAGACGTTTTTGCTCGACCCGCCGTTCCTGGTGTTGGCCACCCAAAATCCGGTGGAGCAGGAGGGAACCTACCCCTTACCCGAAGCCCAGGTAGACCGCTTTATGATGAAGGTGATTATCGACTACCTCAGCAAAGACGACGAACTGGAGGTGATGCGCCGGATGGCCGACATGAGTTTCGATTACGAAGTGCAACCCGTGCTGGATCGCGACGATATTGTGGGCATCCGCAACGAGATCAACACCGTGAACATGTCGGAAACCCTCGAACGCTACATTATCGAACTCGTTTTCGCCACCCGCCGACCTTTAGAGTACCACCTCCGCGACGAAGCCCGCTATATTCAGTACGGCGTGTCGCCACGGGCGAGCATCAACCTGAACCGGGCTGCCAAAGCCCTGGCCTATTTCGACCGGCGCGATTATGTGTTGCCCGAAGACATCAAAGAGGTTGTCCCCGACGTGTTTAACCACCGCATTATGCTCAACTACGAAGCCGAAGCTGATGGTGTAACCACCCAACAAATTATTAGTTCGATTTTGCGGAAAGTCGCCATTGGGCGATAATTGTATGCTCCAACTTCTTCTGCTCCTTTCCCTGGCGCAACCGCCTGATTCACTACGGTTTGTAAATATAAACTGGAAAGAAACGATCCTGAAACCCGGCCTTGTCTGGCGCGAAACCCGCGTCGACACGCTGTTCAATGCCCGGCAAAACCTGAATGTGCTGGTATTCAACAACAAGCCCCGTCGGTTGCGAATGGCCTTTGGGTCGGGTGGGGATAGCCTGAAAAAAACGAGCTGGTTTGGGCAGCAACACGGGGCGGTAGCGGCCATCAACGGCACTTTTTTCGACGTAAAAAACGGCGGCTCCGTTGACCTCATCCGTATCAACGGGCAAACCCTCGACACCACCCGGCTCGACAAAAGCCGTGCCCGCGCCGAACATCGGCAGGCTGCCATCGTGATTCGCCGGAACCGCATGAAAATTGTGTTTGGCGGCACCGCACCCCGTTGGGATCAAAAACTCCGCGCCCGCAACCTGATGGTGACGGGGCCGCTCCTGCTGCTCGACGGAAACCCGCACACTCTGCTCAAAAACCCGTTCAACGACAACCGCCACCCCCGCACCTGCGCCTGTGTCACCGCCGACAAGCGCGTGATCTGGCTCACTGCCGACGGTCGCCACGCCAATGCCGCCGGGTTGAGCCTGCCCGAACTCCGGCAGGTGATGCAGTGGCTCGGTTGCCGCGATGCGATCAACTTAGACGGGGGAGGCTCCACCACCATGTGGCTGGCCGGGCAGGGCGAAAACGGCGTTGTGAACTACCCCTCCGACGGCAAAAACTGGCTCCGAACCGTGGAGCGACCCGTGAGTAATGTGTTGTTGGTGAAGTAATTATGTCTTAACTACAATAGCTTGTCAGGGGTTATAGGTAACTGCCGAATGCGTTTACCCGTTGCATTGAACACGGCGTTGGCAACCGCTGCGGCCACCCCAACAATGCCCACTTCGCCGATACCTTTTACACCCAGCTTATTGGAAACCGTGTCTTCTTCCCGGATAAAAATGGCCTCCATCGTGCCAATGTCCAGGTTCGATGGCACGTGATAATCCCCTAATGAGCGGGTGACAAAGTTGCCCCAGCGCGGATCAATCACCGATTCTTCGGTCAGGGCCATACCGATTCCCCAGACATTGCCACCGATGATTTGCGAGCGGGCCGTTTTTGGGTTCAGAATTTTGCCCGCACCAGTCACCGCCAGAAAACGCAAAACCCGCACCATCCCGGTCGAGATATTCACCGCTACCTCTGCGAAATTGGCATTGAAACTATGCGAAGAATGTTCTTCGGCATTTTCGGGTGGTTTGGCATCTGCCCTGGTTTGAAAGTCAGTCAGTTTTTCAGAAAGCATCAATTGGGAAGCTGTTGGCGGGGCGAAATACTGCTTGCCGGATCGGGCGATCAGCTCATCCGTAATTTTTAGGCAGGCCTCATGCACCGCATTGGAATAGCTCGCTGCCCCCACCGAACCCACCGCACCGGCAGCAGGCGGCAAGTCTGAGTCACCAAGCTTTACGATTATTTTGGCTAACGGCAGATCCAGCGCATCGGCAGCCGTTTGTGCCAGAATGGTATGGGTTCCCGTTCCGAGGTCGGCAGCGGCCAGCTCGATGATAGCGGTCACATCGTTACCCACCCGTTTCAACTTCACAATGGCCGAGCTTGGTCGTTGACGGGCCGGGTAGGTGCCGCAGGCTACCCCATACCCAATCAGGTAGTTAC
>JAJAYX010000086.1 GCA_026785985.1 Rudanella sp.
CCATATCGCTTTGAAATGAACGTCTTTGAACTGCTTGAATAACTCCCGGTTGAGCGGTTCAACCGCAAACGTGTCGGTCAACGCTTTCAAGTCGATAACCCGCTTTTCGACCAGTTCTTTCAATCGCCTTGCTGCTGTTGTACAAGCCTCGTTGGGGCCAAGCACAAACGAGAACCGTTTGGGGGCCGTTTCGTTACGAACCAGTTCGAGGGTATCAAGGTTGAACGCCGAGTAGCGGGCAATGAAGGTAAGCCGATAATCGGGTTGGGTAGGGCTGTAGAAGAACACCAGTGCCCCGTGAAGAATGTTCTGGTCGATATACTTAGCGGCCAAATCGCGCAGCCCTTTGCGGTTGCGGGCAATGTTCACGGCATCGGTCACGGCCACGTCGATCAGGGCCAGATTGCGCCCATCAGCCAGGGTAGCGGAGCCTATTTGCTGACCCCGCGTTACGGTATCCGTATCTTCGATTAAGACCTGTGGCTTTGTAAACAGCGTTAGAGCCTCCCCAAACAACTGGCGTAGGAGTGTTTGCTGGTTAGCCTCGGTAAAAGGGTATTGCAGAAAAGTTTTCAGGTCGCGCTCAGTCATGGCGTGTCAGTCGAGTAATTTTTTTTCACACTAAAATAGATTAAGTCATTGACAGTCATTAGTTTGCATTATTTTCTTTTCCGTCTCTATTTTTTTTTACCAGCCAGTAAATACGATATGTTTTGCCAGGTGAGTGGTCAAGTACACCCTCACTCACTAAGCTATAAACTGCTTTTCGAACGTCTTTTAGAAGTACTTCCTCAAACTGCCGGTGGATGTGGTTGACACTACTTTCGGGCCGGAGTTTCAGTTCCTCTACAATCAGGGCTTTCAATCGATGTGGCTCAATCACCTTTAGACTGGGTTTTAGATTAATCTTCGCGCTGGCAATCAGTTTAGGATTAATGAGGTACTCGGTGCCCTTTTTCATACCCCGACTAATAACGATGCCTTGTTCAAGGAGTCGGCCAACATACGACCGAAGCCGTTCTTCTTCGGCTACCTGCAATTCTCTGGAAAGCTGAGTTGTCAGGATTTTCTGCTGACGGGCAATAAGACCCAATGCAATGAATTCGCGTTGCGACAATGTGTAATGCGTCGAGACAAAATCGAGCAACATAACCGTTTCCTGATGCAGAATTTTGGAGTACTGCACTACCGTAGTACTATCATATTCGCTATATACTTCGGGGAACGGTTTAGCATCTCGACTACTGATTTCATACAGCAAATCGTAACCTGACCCTTCGCCTTCCATCAGGTTCAAGTCGTGGAAAATGCGAATCAGGTGGGGATTTCGGCGAGCCGTCCGATGCAATATATTGTCTTTCGTAATGCCTGTAGGCAAACCACCGGGATTTCGCACTTCGAGCCGGTCGGGATAGGAACTGATAAAAATATCACCCGATATCGTAAAACTCTTGTGTACAAACGCATTGACCAGCAGTTCACGTACTACTTTCACATCATAGAACCGAATAGGCCGTCTAAACAGTCCATCTGGAAATTCGTGATAGTAGGTCAGTTCAATAGCCTGCCGCTCAATATCCAGCAACTGTTCTTTCGGATTCTGCGTGTAATCATGCCAGTCTATTTTCCGAATCTTGTTGCCCAGATCGTCATACACAATATACTGTACCGTCATGGGGTAAGCGAGTCGGCTTCGTTGGGCGGCAGTTCCCATCCACAACACACCAAAATTGGTCAACTGCCCGCCTAAAGTCAAGTTATAGTGTTCGGCAATTTCGTAATCGCTAAATGCCTTCACCATCGCTTTCACACGAGGAGACTGACGGATTTCGCTGGCGAACGTAGCGACGATCTCGGCTGATACATTGTTAATCACTGTGGCCCGAGGTTGCAATTCCCACTGAAAAGCATCTTTTTCGGTAGCCAGACGAACGATATCTTCGCTACGGGCCGCGTGACACTGATCCCCAATTCGAATAAAAATTTTCCCATCGGAGGTCGTAGCAATGGCTTTGAGAGACGGCAGCACTTGTATGACAAAATAGTGACTGCCATTCGTATGCTGCTGTATGCTGTCAGATGACACCGCAACACCAAAACAAAGCGATCTCAGGCGGTTCAGGGTTTGATTAATCAGTTCGACTGAAATAGTCTGGTTGACAGGCGGCAACTTGTCTTTGTCTTCGATGCCGATCACTAGCTGACCACCTTGAGCATTGGCAAAGCAAACGCAGGCTTCTGCCAGTTTCCGAAAGCCAGCATCACCCGTTTGTACGGCTCGAAGGCTTTTGTAATCAGTTTTCTTATCTTCTGCAATCATGGGGCTAAAAAGGGGTTACGCGCTGAAACTCTCCGAGATAATAATAGCCGGTTCGGTCGGTGCCGCCACCACTGGCACAGTGGGCATTGCCGCTACGTCGTCAACGGGCTGACTTAATGGGTAGCTGTTCAGGATTTTCAGCAGGCTGTCGAGCAGGATGGCCACCGAACGCGGCCCAGGTTGGACTTTCACTTTCGTCTGCGACTTCTGCAACTTGTTGATGTCGCGTTGCAGGTTCTGGAACCGCCCGCGCCGGATAGCCTCTTTGGCCAGTCCAACCAACGTTTTTTCGTCGTCCGAGATGATGGGTAAACTCAGAAAAGCGTCTAAGTACGTCAGGGCTTTCCGCTCATTTGGCCCTTGCGACACGTCCACTTTTTTGTCCTGTGCTTTTTCGGCTTCCACCTGCGCCCGAAACCGGGCAACGGCCACCTGTACCTGCTCGTGGTGCAGGTCGTGGAGTTTCACGGCCCGCTCATGCACCATGCACTGAAACCGTTTGGCCGTTTCCAGAAAGGTCAGTTCCTCCACCCGTCCGTCGGCATGAGTATATAAGAAAGCATCGCGTTTCTGGTCGCGGATAAAAGCGATAGTTGCCTGATGTTGCATCCGGTCTTTGCGGCCTACCCGAGCCCGAAGAGGCATATTTCGGATGCGTTTGAACAGATCGGGATCTTTTTCTTTCAGGTCCCGAATCTGCATCAGGTAGTCCAGTTTTTCGTCGCGCTCTTCGTCCACGTCCTTGTCGAACAGGCCAAAGGATTCCGTTACCTCGTCGGGTGAATAAATCTGGCTGTCTTCGCCGAGGGCCGCGTGGAAAGCCTGCAACTTCATCATGGCTTTCTTCTGCAACTCAATGTCGGAGTCCACCTGTGCCGTGGGAAAGAAGTTATAAATCAGCACCTCTTTGGCTTTCGTACCAATGCGGTTCACGCGGCCAATGCGCTGCATCAGGCGGGTAGCGTTCCAGGGCGTATCGTAATTCACAATCACGTTGGCCCGGTGCAGGTTCACGCCCTCAGCCAACACTTCGGTGGAGATAATGATGTCGTAACGGTCCGACGTTTCGGCACTTTGTTGTAAATCAGCGGGCAGGTTGGCATCAAAGTTCGCCCGGATGGTTGGCATCCGGTCTTTGCGGGTGCGGCTGTCCACCGTGAGAATGCGGTAACTCACCGATTCTTTCAGCCGCCGGGCCACGTACTCGGTGGTTTCCTTGCTCTCCGAAAACACCACTAATTTCTTTTCCCGGTTGTCGGGGCCAAACAGCGTGTTCGTAATATACTGAACGAACGTGTCCAGTTTGGGATCTTCGTCGCCCAGGTCGGCCCACGCTTTCGACAAGTCGTTCAGAACCCGTTGGTCGCGTTTTAAGCCTTCATAGAAACCCGGCTCAAAATCATCGGCAATGCAGATGTCCATCGTTGGGTCAACATCCATTTGGCTGGTCACGAGGTCGAGCAATTCGTCTTCTCGCCCATCGTTAATCATGTC
>JAJAYX010000087.1 GCA_026785985.1 Rudanella sp.
GCTATGGACTATATGGTGCAATGGATCAGTATATACCCATACCTGCTTTGTGTTCGGGAAAATGTGCCAGACAATCTGAACACCCGCATCGAAATATTCCTGAAGCTTCTCTTCGAGGTATTTAACGCGGTCGTTAGGCGAAATAACCTCAATAACAAATGAAGGAATGGCATATTTTACCTCATTCTCTGAGCCGTCAATCTGGTTTTTAGTAAGAAACGCAGCGTCAGGTCTGCGGTAGGTATCAGGTTCGAGGTGAACGTCGGCTTCGGCAAAAAAACAAAGACACCGCCCCGATGGGGCTGCCTGAAAACGTGGGGCAATCGCTATTTTCTACCAAGACATCGGCCCGCTGGGCCTAAACCTGGTTCCACCTTATCGACGGATTACCGCAGCCCTTCCAACGCCTGCATCATTTCTGCCAGCGGCACAACGGTCACGCCGTTGGCGATGGGGTAGCGTTCGGTGCCGGGATAGACCAGGAAACGTTTGGTGGCCCCAATGTCGGCGCAGCCCAGATGGAACCCTTTGGAAAGGGTTGGGGCAGAAGATCGCTTGATTTCGATGGCAATTTTTTGTTGCGTATTCTGCTCGATGATTAGGTCAATTTCGGTACCGGCAGCAGTCCGGTAAAACCAGGCAGTCATGCCAATTGGCAGGCACGACAACAGGTTTTCGATCACGAACCCTTCCCAACTCGCCCCGACAACCGGATGGCCCAATACATCGTCCAGGATTGTCAGGTTAAGCAGCGCGTGGGTCAGGCCGCTGTCGCGGATATAGACTTTTGGGGCTTTCACGAGCCGTTTGCCCACATTACCCGACCATGGCCTGAGGGTGCGAACCAGTAATAAATCATCCAGTAGCTTAACGTGGCGTTTGGCAGTAGGGGCTGAAAGATCCAGATTTCCACCCAACTGCGCGATGTTGAGCTGCCCTCCCTGATTGTGAGCCAGCATAGTCCATAACGCCCGTAATGTTACGGCCGGAATGCGTGGGCCTAACTGCGGCACATCGCGCTCCAGGTAGGTGCTGATAAAATTCAGCCGCCATCGTAAACTGGCTACGTCTGTTTGGGCCAGAAAACTATCCGGGAATCCTCCTCTGAGCCAGAGTTTGTTCTGATCGGCAGGGGCATTGGTTTCCAGTACGGTCAGGCCCATTAGTTCCTGATAGGCGATTCGCCCGGCCAATGATTCGGAGGACTGTTTCAATAAATCGAGGGAGGCCGATCCGAGAATCAGGAATTGTCCGGTTTTTTGGCCCTGCCGCCGTCGGCGGTCAATAACGCCCCGCAGGACAGCGAAAAGTTCAGGCTTTCGCTGAATTTGGTCGAGTACAATGAGTTTGCCGGTATGAAGCTCAAAATAGGCTTCGGGGTCGTTTAATTTGGCCTGATCGGTCGGGCTTTCTAAGTTCAGGTAACTTGGGGTTGGGCTTATTTGGGCCGCAATGGTTTCGGCCAGGGTAGTTTTGCCGACTTGCCGGGGGCCAAGAACGCCAACAGCCGAAAACTCGTCTAATAGCTGGCGTACTTCCTGTTGCGCTTTCCGATCAATCGTCCCTGCAAATCTAAAAGTCCGTGTTCGATTTGCAAGGATACTTTTTTGTTAGATTTGAGTAAGAGTCAGAAATAAGGTAGATTTTCCTGTCTGATAAAGACTTACTCACCTGACTCTTGCCCTACCCGTCGCCAAAGACGGCTGTCCAGAGTGTACTCAAGGCCCTGACTAATTGTTAGTGTACCAAAAAGGGGGTGTTTAGGGTGAAGCAAAATGTTGTAGGAAATATTCATGACGACGGAGGGAACACCAATGCCGAGGGTATCGGGGTTGTCGAACCACTCCTGTAGAAATGTCTGGGCATTGGTCGAGACAGGGTGATTCCAGTCGGGAGGCAGATCAGAGGGAGACAAATAACGAATTAAGGGCGGATTTCCTGCTGTGTCTGGATTAGGCAGGTCAACACACATCAGCCAAAGTCGCGGTAAACGGGTGTAGGGGACAATATCCAGATGAACCATCTTTTCCAGCAATGCCAACTCTGGACTTGTCGAGGTATAAAGAATACCTACCCCGGCAGGGTTCCAGCGACCGGGGTAGCGTTCGGCCCCGATGGTTGAAAAAGGAGTTTGTTTGTGGTCATCCTTGATGATTCGATAGACTTGCATGGGTTAGCTATATATTCCCCATTCGATTCGGCCTAAAACCTGATCGACAAGTTCAAAGCCAGATATGGTATCAAGTACATCAAGGGGGGATTGGGGAGCAGCCACCTCGCCGAGGTCTAATTGAGGAAAATTTCCAACCTGAATACCAGCCAACCGATAGGGTCTGTCAAGTTGGCCCATTTCGGCAAGGGGGCGTGGCGTAAAGGGCGTGGGCGTATTGGTAGGAATGGCTAACTCGGCTAAAGGAGTCCTGAGCCAGTTAGCCAGCATCGCGCTGTCTTCAAAAACGGTCATTCCGTGTTGAAGAAGTTTTTTCAATAATAAAAGTCGTTCGCCCGCTTCGGGACTTAGCAATTCGTCGGCTGATTTGCTGTGTAGCGTTCGGGTTGAGAGACCCAACACACGCGCCATTTCCGCATCAGTCAGCCGTGCCTGACGTTTTATAGGTAGTACTGCCGAGCGGGTAACACCCGCCCGACGCTGACGAATAATGTCCTGATGCGTTAATATTGACCCTAATGCAACGATTGAGGTCTGAGAAGAAGCTGCCATAAGCAATAGGAAATTGTGTATTTTTGCGCTAATCTATACGAAATTCTGCACAAATTCAATTATCCCTGCCCGGCATGGCATCGCTAAAAAGAAATTGATTTCTACGCTTTTCATATTTCTCCGTTCTTTGCAATCGTTAACACTACCAAACAACTCTCAACTTTCTATCAATGCCTTCATTGACGTGTTTTTCGGGCGTAGCTGCCGTAGTCGGTAGCCTGATTTCGCCCATTTTGCTTGCCCAGGCCCCCCGCACCGTCTTCGCACGCCCGGAAACGTATGCCCAAACCATCACTGCCGATGATCTCCGTAAGAACCTGACTATTCTGGCTGCCAATGATATGGAAGGCCGAGAAACGGGAATGCCTGGTCAGAAAAGGGCGGCTGACTACATCGCCAAACAGTTTGCAGTCGATGGCCTGAAACCCATTGTGCCCGGTGCCGATGGTAAAACCAGCTTTATGCAGCCTTTCACGCTGTATAAAAAAACGTGGGGAGAGTTTTATATAAAATCAGGCGGGAAGCAGTTTGCCTACCTGAAAGACTTTCTGACGAATGGACTGCTTAACCTGCCCCAGGAAACCAGCTACGAAACCGTTTTTGTGAATTATGGTATCGTGGACGATACCTTCAACGATTATGTGAACCTCGATGTGAAAGGCAAAGCTGTGGTGATGCTCGACGGGGAACCCAAAAATCCGGACGGTTCGTCGGCGGTGAGCAACATAAAAGAACCCTCGAAATGGGGGAAGCCCGATAGTTGGCGACTTCGCGCTTCGGCGGCTAAAGACAAGGGGGCAGCTCAGGTGTTCATTATCTCTGCCGCTAATGCCGATGAGTTCAAGAAGCTACTGACGGAGCGGGGAGCCTTGCAACAGCGATTCAACCGGCTGAGTCTGAAGCCGGGACAAGAAAACGTCGGGACGGTGGGGACGTTTATGATCTCGACCGATATGGCA
>JAJAYX010000088.1 GCA_026785985.1 Rudanella sp.
GCCGTGCCCTCAATGACCCAAACAGTTCATCGCCCTTAAGCGGAATGGGGGGCGTTTGCGCCAGCGAAGCGAGCGAGAGTAGAAGGGGAAGTACTAGAATTGGTTTCATGATTTTATGAGGGTATGGAGCTGAAGCTATTTTAAAGCTATAACACAGAGTTACGCAGAGAAGCACAGAGTTGCCCAGAGAACTTTTTGGATTATAAACATATCCTCTGCGAATCTCTGTGCTTCTCTGCGTAACTCTGTGTTATAGCCCTTCAGGAGCTTTAGCTTCAAATTTCTTAGTTTCCTTCTGGATACGCGAACATCTTGTCGTCGATCTCCACGTTGGTCTCAAATTTCTCGGCAGTCATTGAGAACACGGCCTGACCGTTCATTTTCTGGGTGATCGTGAAGGGCATAAATAAGCCATTAACCTCCTGATAATCACTCATTGAGATTTCCTGCACCATGCCCTTGCCCTGTCCTTCTTTCATGGTCGAGCGGGTCAGAATGGGAACATTGTCGGCTACGCTGAAGAAGTAATACGTCACGTTTTCTTCGTCTTTCCCCTCCACTTTTATGGGCTTACGGGTCAGTTTGATCTTGTGACATTCGGTGCCTTCGATGGTCTCTTTTCCGTCGAGTTCAGCTTTGTAACCCTTTTCTTTGTAGTTGATAAAGGGGTCTTGAATCTGCGCGGCATCTTTCATGTTTTCGCTCTGCTCGGAGGTCATTTTCTCCGGTTTCATGGTCATGAAATTTGTTGACCAGGCTGTAGTGCCATCAAATGCGGGTTGCACAATCTCCTTGCCTTGAATGGCAATCACCATTTTCATTTTGTTGGGTGCCTTAGTGTACATCGTAACGGGAATATCCATTCCCTGTGCTTTGGCCTTGCCCATCATTTTCACACTTTTCAGGGCCATCCACTTGTCTTTGCCACCCGTTTGCGCCAGGTACTTGTCAACGATCTCGTCAACGGTTTGCGCCTGAGCCGTTGCCAACGAGAAACAGGCCATGATGGCCACCAAAAAAAGTCGAGTCATTTTCATACTATTCAACACTGTTTAGATTGGTTTTGCCCGAAAGATACGGGGAGTTATCGAGTCAATACTACCTATGTATTCACTTTTGTAAGAACGGTTTGTTGGACAGGTAAGTGGTCAAATGGATAATTGAAGTAACTAGATGATTCCTAAACCCAATTACCTCAATTATCCAGTCCCCAGTTACCATTCATTTTTTCATCAGCCAGTCAATCACGCGCTGTTTGGGTAATTCATCGACCCGGTGCCCCTGATCGCCCGTCATTGTTTTTGCCGCAAAGAGGGAGTTAATAATGGCCTCTTCAATAGCTTCGATAGCAGCCATAAATAAGGGAGATATGTTGTCGTTGCGGAGCAGTTTTAGTTCGTCGAAGGCGCTGCCTGTTTCGTGCGGAATCGTATAGGCAGTTGATACGGCGATGACATAATCACCACTGCCGTTCGAGGCAATGCCACCTATTTTTGCCTGTTGGATTGCCTCCAGAACATGTTTCTTTTCGACGTGTCTCCCCCGAATGTCATTGAGAAAACCGTCATTGGTCTCGCCCACAACAGCATTTACGGAGCGTACTTTTTCGTTGCCCGCTTGCGTCAGGGTATAGTCAATCAGGGCATCTGCCGCCGTGGGTACGCTTAGCGTATTGGTCAGAATAATGGGCGTTTCGAGCGTTCCGAGTTCCTCAACCTGACTGTAGCCACTCAACTTTCCAAAACCGTTGCCGATATAAATGGCGGCCGGGCTTTTCTGCTGAAATTGGTTTCCGGGATGTGGTACAATCGCTGTTACACCCGTTCGAACACGTTGCCCTTGTTGCAAGGTCACCTGGCCTACCCGCACGCCAGGTACATCGGTTATGGCATTAAGAGGCCCGGTAGGAATCACACCAAACCGGATGCCATACTCGCGAGGGCGTTTTGCTGGTTGGGTAAACGCATTTTGAGCCGTTGCGAGACACAAAATAGCTAAAAGAGAATAGGAGTAAACGTGGATCAGCATCTGGTTCGGAAGCAAGTTTTGGTTAGACATAAAATGAGTCATCTGTAAAAATAGAGGGTTTATACCGGCGATTTAGGGGTTCATCCAAATTTCGTGCTTGCTACTGACGAGCGATAGTAGGTTTGTGGAGTTGTTGGCCGATAATGCTTCGTTCACTGCTGGATACAGAATCGGAAAGCGTAAAAATTTCTCCTCAAAAGGAGACCGCAAATAGGTTGCGTTTAAGTGAGTTTACCTTTGTAATAGTCAATCAAACGACCGCAACAGCGGCCAAATCCACATGAAAACCTTCATTCAGCCCCCATTAAAATGGGATAAAACCCCCAAATAATAGTAGGACAAAAGGAACATTCAGTTCCCCATATTCTTTTCATGGAAACTTTAAACTTATCATCAGTTTCCTGAGTTTTCATCTCAAACGTAGCTTTTCGATGAAAGAAAAAATTTTAGATGAGGCAGAGCGGCTGTTCTGGAAATATGGGGTTCGGTCTATCACCATGGACGACATTGCCCGGCGTTTGTCTATTTCCAAGAAAACGATCTATCAGCATTTTACCGATAAAGAGGACATTCTGGTACAGGCTACCCAGTACCGGATGAGCAAAGATCAGGAGTTGATGAACTGTGCCTACATCAGTGCCAAAACGCCCATTCACGAGATGTTAGCCATGCTCGATGAGATGCGGAAAAACGCCGATAAGATGAACCCGACCCTGATGCTTGACATTAAACGCTACTACCCCAAAGCGTGGTCACTTTATACGGCGTTTAAAGAAGAATACATTTTAAAGTCGATGATCGACAATATCCGAAGGGGTATAAACGACGGGTATTTCAGGGGGGACGTGAACCCTGAAATTTTGGCCCGGATGCGGGTGGAGCAAATCGAAATGGCCTTCGAAATGACTGTTTTCTCCGACAATACCTACGACATGATTGACATTCAGCAGGAACTCACCCACCACTTTGTGCGTGGATTACTGACCGAGAAAGGATTTGATATTTACAACCAGTGCAATTCTATCATACAACATGAATTACCTAAATAAGGCAAAGTGGGGTTTCCTGCTGCTGTTTTTTCTGGCAGGGAAAACAACATTTGCCCAAACCAAACAGTCGTTCTCGCTCACTGAAGCCATTCAGTTTGCGACCGAAAAGAACCTGAACGTTCAAAGCTCCCGCTTAGATGCGACGAGTGCCGAAGCCCGGATTCGGGAAGTGAAAGGAGTGGCTCTGCCACAGGTAAGTGTGGGTAGTCAGTTAACCTACAATGCTATTATTCAGAAATTTATTTTGCCAGCCGGTGGGTTTGGTGGTGCGCCAGCATCGTCAACGGCAACCGGCGGAAACCAGCCAGAGCAGGCCGACGTAACCGCTATTCCGTTTGGGGTGAATTTTCAGGGGAATGTGCAGGCGTCGGTGAACCAGCTTTTGTTTGATGCGTCGTATAAACTGGGACTTAAAGCGGCTGCTACACTGCGCGAGTTGAGCCAGAAAAACGTGACGGCTTCCAAAATTAATGTGGCCGAGCAAGTTGCCAAGGCCTATTATAATGTGCTGGTGAGCGAGGAGCGAATCAAGCTGCTTGACTATAATATTAGCCGGATTGACACTCTTTTTAAAGAAACTCAGGCTATGAACAAGCAGGGGTTTGTGGAGAAAATTGACGTGGATAGGCTTGAAGTTCAGGCTAATAACCTGAAATCTGAACGCCAAAAGGTGCAGAATCTGGTGGGCCTGACCTACTATCTGCTCAAGTTTCAGATGGGCCTGGGAATCAACGACGAGATTACGCTTACCGATAAAATTCAGGATGTGAACATCGACGAACTGGAGCGGTCGGTGGCCTTTGTGGCCCCGGTCGATTATACACAGCGGATCGAGTTCTCGGCCCTGCAAAGCCAGATTCAGTTGGCCGATTATGACCTGCAGAATGTAGGCAAGCAATATTTCCCGCGTGTGCTGGCCTCGGCAGCGTATGGCTACAACAACGGACGTAACAACTTGTTGGACTTTTTCACGACCAAGTGGTTCAACTCGGCGGCTATCAACCTCCAGATTCAGGTGCCGATTTTTGATGGGTTCCAGAAGCGGTATGTGGCTCAACAAAAGAAAATTGCCTACACCAAAGTGCAATTGGGCAGCGACTTGTTACGTAACTCGATTGACCTCCAGATGAAGCAGTCGCAAATCACGATTCAGAACAGTTTGCAAACGTTGCGTACTCAGAAACGCAATCTCGACCTCGCCCAGGAAATTCTGCGCGTCACCAGGATCAAATACAAAGAAGGGGTTGGTTCGAACATCGAAGTACTGAACGCCGAAAGTTCATCGCGGGAGGCACAGACCAACTATTTCGCATCGCTGCTCGATTTTATGCTGGCCAAAGTTGATTTAGACAAAGCTGCAGGGAAGCTTTTTTATGGGCAGCAGTAGGATTAGATGGTGGGTTTGCAACTCGTCATCAGCAAGATATTCACGGCGGATCGCAACCGCGCGGGCGGCCCCGTCCATCATACCTAACAAAAACACAATGAAACCATACTACATCATCGCCCTGTCCGCAACCTTATTGACTGCTTGCGGTGGCGAAAAGAAAACCGACTTAGCCGGTAAAAAAGAAGAGTTGACCAAACTCAAAACCGAACAGGCCGACCTGACTACCAAAATCAGGACGCTGGAAAGCGAGGTGGCTAAACTCGATCCAGTGAACAAAGAAGAAGCCCGCGTGAAAGACGTGGTCGTGTCACCGTTGACGGCTTCAACCTTCAGGCGGTACGTAGAATTACAAGGCACCATCGACGCGAAAAACAATGTGCAGGTAACGCCAAAATCGGGCGGGGCTGTTACGGCAGTCTATGTGGTTGAGGGGTCGTCGGTGCGGGCGGGGCAGTTGCTGGCCCGGATCGATGATCAGATCATGCGGACTTCGGTGGAAGAAATCAAAACCCAACTCTCGCTGGCCAACATCGTTTTTGAGAAACAATCGAACCTCTGGAAACAGCAAATTGGCACCGAGATTCAGTATTTGCAAGCCAGGAACAACAAAGAGTCGCTGGAACGGCGGTTGGCTACGGTCAACTCGCAATTGAGTCAGTCGAACGTAACGGCCCCTATTTCGGGCGTGGTCGACAAGGTGTTTGCCAAAGTGGGTTCGTCGGCGGGGCCGGGTGTGCCGATGTTCCAGGTGGTGAACCTGTCGCAACTAAAGGTGGTGGCCAAAGTGGCTGATACCTATGCGGGCAGCGTTCGCAAAGGTGACGAAGTGATCGTGCGGTTTCCCGACATCAACCGGGATATGAAAACCCGCATCAACTTCGTTTCGACAACGGTTGATCCACTGAGCCGCACATTCACGATCGAGGCCCCACTACCATCAGACAAGTCGTTGAAACCAAATATGCTGGCTCAGGTTAAGATTAATGATGTAAGCAAGGCGAACGCGCTGGTGATCAACCAAAACCTGATTCAAAATACCGAAACGGGGCAGTTGGTGTATGTGGCCGTGAACGAGGGTGGTAAGAAAGTGGCTAAGTCGCGGAAGGTGACGACCGGGCAGAGTTATGGCGGGCAAATCGAGATTACGGCGGGCTTACAGGCAGGCGATCAATTAGTGACCCAGGGCTACCAGGAACTGACAGACGGTACTCCGATAAACTTTTAGTTATGAAAGCAGAACACATCAAAACCCTTGGTTTCACGAACTGGTGCGTGGAGAACCGAACGGCCATTTACATCTTCACGTTCATTATTACCCTCGGCGGTTTGTTGGTTTATAACAACCTGCCCAAAGAGCAGTTCCCGGAGATCAAAGTGCCAACAATCATCGTGCAAACGGTGTATTTTGGAACGGCCCCCGCCGATATTGAGAACACGATCAACAAACCCATCGAGAAACAGATTAAATCTATTTCGGGGGTTAAACGGGTCAAATCAAATGCATTGCAGGATTTTTCGTTAATCACCGTTGAGTTCAATCCCGATGTGCCAACGGCAGAAGCCCTGCAAAAAGTGCGCGATGCCATTGATAAAGCAAAGCGGGATTTACCGCAAAAAGTGGATGATGGCCCAACAGCGCAGGATGTGAACTTCTCGGAGTTTCCGATCATGAATATCAACCTGGCGGGTAACTTCTCGTTGAACCAGCTGAAAACATACGCCGAGGATATGCAGGATGCTATCGAAGCAATGCCCGAAATCAGCCGGGTGGATATTCTGGGTGCCCTGAAGCGCGAAATTCAGATCAACGTTGATCTGCCCCGGATGCAGTCGTCGGGTTTGGCGTTTTTCGATATTCAGCAGACCGTGCAGGGCGAAAACGTGAACGTATCGGGGGGCGACCTCAACATCGACGGGGTGCGGAGAACCCTGCGTGTGAAAGGTGAATTCTCAGATGTGGCGGCACTCCAAAACCTGCGAATCCGCACCGCAACGGGAGCTACTATCCGCCTGGGCGATGTGGCTGATGTGCGCGATGCCTTTGAAGATCAGCAGGATTTCGCCCGCTTAAGTGGCAAATCGGTCGTTACCCTGAACGTGATTAAGCGATCGGGTGCTAACCTGATTGCAGCCGCCGACCGAATCGAACAAACCATTGATGAATACAAAGAAGATAGGTTCCCACAGGGCTTAACTGTTACCGTTACTGCCGACCAATCGGAGCGGACACGGGCTGAACTCAACGACCTGATTAACACGGTGGTACTTGGTTTTATCTTCGTGGTGTTGGTGCTGATGTTCTTTATGGGTATCCGCGATGCCATTTTCGTGGGCCTTTCGGTGCCGCTATCAGCCCTGTTGGCCTTCGTGTTGATGCCCATTGTTGGCCCGGCTGTTGGGGCTGAGTTCACGCTGAACACAATGGTATTGTTTGCCTTTTTGCTGGGTTTGGGCCTGGTAGTCGATGATGCCATTGTGGTGATCGAAAACACCCACCGACTGTTTAATCAGCACAAAGAGTGGGACATTAAACAGGCCGTGAAAGTGGCAGCGGGCGAGGTGTTTGCGCCGGTATTGTCGGGTACGCTCACGACCATTGCACCGTTCTTTCCGTTGTTGTTCTGGCCGGGTATTGTGGGTGAGTTTATGAAGTTTTTGCCCCTCACGCTCATCCTGACGCTGTTTGCCTCGCTGTTTGTTGCCTACGTAATGAACCCTGTTTTTGCCGTGACGTTTATGAAACGTCATGACGAAGAACACGGCGACGGCTCCGACACGAGTTTCGACACCATCAAACGTCCGTTGCTCATCATGACGGTTCTGGCCGGAGTTGGCTACGTGATCGACCGGGGCATTGGCAACCTGTTTGTGTTGTTCATCGCGCTGTATGTATTCAATCATTACATCCTGACTCCCCGGATTATTGTGCCGTTTCAGGATAAATGGTTGCCCAAACTCATGCGGGGCTACCGGAAACTAATCTCGTGGATTTTGACTGGATGGCGGCCTGTAATGGCTATTGCCAGCATGTTTGTGTTGCTCATTGGCACCTTCGTGCTGCTGGGCATTGCCCAACCCAAAGTTATTTTCTTCCCCAGTGGCGACCCCGATTACGTGTATGTGTATAACGTGATGCCCGTGGGTACCGATGCCAACGTAACTGACTCCGTAACGCGGGTGATTGAAGAGCGGGTGTTTAAGGTGCTGAAAGACGAGAAAGCCGAAAGTATGGTGAACTCAGTGATTGCCAACGTGGGCAAAAACGCGGGCGATCCCTTCAACCCCGACCGGAATGCAACGCCCCAGAAATCGAAAGTGACGGTGGCCTTTGTGAAAGGTCAAGACCGGGGCGGCCGTTCGTCAGTTGAAATTCTGGAAAAGATTCGGACGGCTGTTCAGGGGATTCCCGGCTCCGAAATTTCGGTGGAGCGCGAAGCAATGGGGCCGCCAACGGGTAAGCCCATCTCTATTGAAATTGCCGGGGAAGAATTCGCCCAACTGACTAAATTAGAGAAAGACATCCGCCAGCGAATTCAACAGGCAGGGATCGAAGGGATCGACCAGTTGAAGTCGGATTTGATTACCAACAAGCCCGAGATTACGATCAATATCAACAAGGAAAAAGC
>JAJAYX010000089.1 GCA_026785985.1 Rudanella sp.
ACAACACATGCTTACTTGTTAACAAGTAATTCCGTAGATTAAATATTTCGTATTTTTTCTGTTTATAGTCTTTATAAAAGCCATTTTTAAAGAATGCGTTACTTCATCTATCGCCTTTCGTCTGTATTGGCATTATTATTTCTCTGCCTAGTACAGTAAACACCCAAGACGATGAACTGGAACGAAACTCACTTCCCTGCAGCTATGCGCTCACTTAGCCACAGCACCCGACAAAAAGCTATCGAGATAGCCAACCGGCTGGTAGCTCAGGGTGAATTAACCAAGCAGGAGGCAGTAATGATGAGCATTGCCGAAGCGCGCCGAATAGCTCGTCAGTCGTTGGTTGTGAATGAAACTGGTATATCTTTTGCGGCCTCCCGTTCGTAATTTTTTGATTCTCATCCCCCCTACATTCTCTCGTTATGAACTGGAAGAAAACCATTTACGACTCATTGACCGGATGCGCGGCCCTTTGCGATGAGGTAGCGACTATCTCTTCGCGCCAGCCTGATATCGAGAATTATTACCGCTTCATTTTTCTGAACCTCGACTGTGCCGATCTCTGTCGGCAGGTGGCCATGCTCTACGTGCGCGGCTCAGAAAATACCCGGCTTTTGGCCCAAACCTGCATCGAAGTTTGTGAGAAGTGCGCTGATGAGGCTGCGACAATTTCATCGGAAGATGCCCGGCGCGTGTTTGCCATGTGTCAGCAAGCCATCAGGAGTTGTATCGGTATTCTGGGCATGGATCAGCCGGAGGGGCTGGATACGGTACATCCTAAAACAACTCCTTCGTCGCTTTTTTACGGTATCGACCTTCGCGAAACGCTTTACAATTAAATTTGGATACCTTCCTGGTGGCGGGTAGCTGGTTTTTTTAAACCATCTGCCCGCCACTTTTAGTTTATCTCTGACAAACCAACACGTTATGGAAACGCAGCAACAGAAGAGCAAAGATCTCTCGAAGATCAAAGAAATGGTGGAAGACATCCGAATTGCCATGATGACAACCGTTGACGAAGGCGGGCACCTGGTTAGCCGCCCCATGGCTGTTCAGCAAATGGACGAGGACGGAACATTGTGGTTTTTTACCAAAAAAAACTCCCCCAAAGTTGATCAAATCGAAAACAATGAGCATCAGGTCAACATCAGTTTTGCCGATACTGGCGACTCGTCGTATGTCTCGATCAGTGGGTCGGCGCAGGAGTTGGACGACCGGGCCAAAATTGATGAACTCTGGTCGGTAGCGGCCAAACCCTGGTGCCCCGAAGGTAAAGACGACCCCGAATTAACGCTTCTGAAAGTGCATACCGACATGGCCGAATATTGGGACTCCACGTCCAACCGGATGATTCGCTTCCTCGAAATGGCCCGTGCCGCCGTTACAGGAGACACCTACGAAGAAGGTGAAAACAAAAAGGTTTATAATAACCAATGATCGTAAAGCCTACACAAACTGGCTGGCAGTATATCCATCAACAGGCCCACGGATTGTTGGCCATGCAATTGGCTTTACACTGGAGACCCGAAAAAAGGCCCGTGCGTTGGGCCGAGACACTGGTAGCACTGTCGGAACACGACGATGGTCAGGATCCTTGGCAGGGCCGCAATCACCTGACTGAAACGGGCGCACCCCTTGGTTTTCGGAAAGAGAGTTATTCCGTTGATCAGGTCAAAAACATGATTCAAATCGGGCTGGAAAAGAGCCGCTGGAACGCGCTGATGCTGTCGATGCATACCACATTTTTGTACGAAGAGAAACGCGGAGAAGACCCGGCTTTGGATGAATTTCTGTGTCAGCAAAAAACCAACCAAGCCAAATGGCGTAAAAAATATGGGGATACTGTTGCCGAAGCCCGCTATGCCTATGATTTTCTGCAATGGTGCGACGCGCTCTCGCTGATACTGTGCCGGGATTTACTGCAAATCGAGGAACGTCGCCTGGTGATCAGCAAAGGACCGGACGGTACGCCTTATTATATTTTTCAGCGGAAAGACAGCACTGTCGGGCTTGACCCGTGGCCTTTTGAAAGTGATACGTTCAACGTACATATTGAGACATTTCAACTCAACCAACTGGTTTTCAAGGACGACAAGGAGTTGTACAACGCCTTGAATGATGAAGCCATGAAGGAGTTGATCTGGGTATTCAGAGAATAATACGTTTCTCTCGAAGCCGCAAAGATTTGTGCTACAGAAAGAACACACAAATCTTTGCGGCTTCGCGTCTTTGTGGGAATCAACTACACCACCTTCAACAACACCGACGAGCGGGCGGGGATCGTGAAGGGCGTTGTGATAGTAATTTTAGCCCCTTTGTTGTTCACATAACCGTCGAACGTATTGACAACAACTGCCCAATGGTGGCCCCGGCCCGGCCCCGGCAGTGTGAACGGTAAATCGTCCCAGTAAGCATTTAACACCCAGAACAGATGATCGGGGGCCACCATGTTGCCATCTTCTTCCTGCTCGTTCACGTGTTCGCCGTTGATAAGCAGGCCCATACAGCGGGTAGCTCCGTTGTGCCAATCGTTGTCGTTCATGGTTTTGCCATCGGGCCGAATCCAGGTTACCTGCTTGGTATCGTAGAACTTACGTCGACGCAGGAGGGGCGTTTGCGCGCGCAGAATAGCTAACTGACTGGTGAAATCGAAAAACTGCTGTTGTTTTTCGTCCCAGTTCCAGTTCATCCAGCTCAGTTCGTTATCCTGATTATATACGTTGTTGTTGCCGTTTTGCGTTAGACCGCACTCATCGCCCATCACAATCATCGGCGTTCCCTGACTCATGAGCAGTGTGGTCATGAAATTACGTTTCTGCCGCTCGCGGAGGTCGTTGATCGCCGGGTCGTCGGTGGGTCCTTCAACACCGTGGTTCCAGCTTTCGTTGTCGTTGGCTCCGTCGTTGTTGTTTTAGCCGTTTGCGTCGTTGTGCTTCTCATTATAACTCACTAAGTCGTTGAGGGTGAAGCCGTCGTGCGCCGTAATAAAGTTCACACTGTTGCCGGGCGAACGGCCATCATTGCCATACAAATCGGGGCTTCCCAGCACCCGATAACCCAGCTCGAGAGCCTGATGCTCGTCCCCTTTCCAGAATTTCCGCACACAATCGCGGTATTTGCCATTCCACTCAGCCCAGCTAACTGGGAACTCGCCAACATGATACGAACCAATATCCCAGGGTTCGGCAATCAGTTTCACCTGCGCCAGAATCGGGTCCTGCGCCACCGTATCTAAAAACGACGACACCCGGCCCGCTTCGAGTTCGTCGCGAACCAGGGCTGAGGCCAAATCGAACCGGAACCCGTCCACGTGCATGTCTGTCACCCAATAGCGCAGGCTGTCCATCACTAACTGAAGGGTGCGCGGGTGGGTCAGGTCGAGGGTGTTGCCCGTGCCGGTGAAATCGTTGAAATAGATCGGGTTGTCTTCTACCTGCCGGTAATAGGCCCGGTTGTCGATGCCTTTCATCGAGAGGGTTGGCCCCAGTTGATTACCCTCGGCGGTATGGTTATAAACCACGTCGAGAATTACCTCGATGCCCGCCTTGTGGAATGCTTTCACCATTTCTTTAAACTCCGTCACCTGCTGCCCCATCATCCCGGAACGCCGAACCGCGGAAGATGAATAGGTGTTCTGCGGAGCGAAAAAACCGATGGAATTATAGCCCCAATAGCTTTCGTTGGTGAACTGGTGAATCGGCAACAGTTCAACGGCCGTAATGCCCAGCTTTTTCAGGTAATCGATGCTTTCGGGAGTTGCCATACCCGCATACGTTCCCCGGATTTCGGGGGCAATGGTGGGGTGTTGCTGCGTGAAGCCTTTCACGTGAACTTCATAAATCACCGAGCGAGACATCGGAATCTGCGGTGCCAGATCGTCGTCCCAGTCAAAATTCGGGTCGATTACCACACTCTTGGGCATTTTGGGGCCGCTGTCTTTTGTGTCCATGGACAGCACCCGGTGTTCGCCTTCTTCTTTCAGGTCATAGCCCAAAAATGAATCGTCGTGGTTGAGTGGCGCATGAATGGCCCGTGCGTAAGGATCGAGCAGGACTTTGTAGGGGTTGAAATACTGCCCTTCTTCGGGGTCGTAGGGGCCATCAACCCGGTATCCATAGAGTTGGCCGGGGCCAATGTTGGCCACATGAATATGCCATACCAACTCGGTGTGTTCCGTCACGGGAATGCTGACAATCTCGTGTTCTGGCCTTTGGGGGTCATACAGGCAGAGATAAACTGCAGTTGCGTTTCCGCTGAAGAGAGCGAAGTTGGTGCCTTCGCTGTCGGGGGTGGCCCCAAGTGGATAGGGTTTGCCCGGTTTGGTTGTATAATCATCCGGCAAAGTCGCTGCTGTTGGTTGAGCAGCGTTCGCTGATACTTTAGAATCGTTCATAACGTTGTGAAGCGTAAAATGGTTTTATCGCTCACTTTAAACCGGGTGCGCAGAAAAAATGTTTTGGAGTGGGGGTCTGGGGTTCAGCAAGAGTTTTGACTTGGAGCTACAAAGAGCAGAACCGGTATGCCGGAGCGGGAGTTGCACAGAGATTTTAGTTATTCAAGTATCCAAAGATGCTCAGTTTTATTACGGCTATTGAACACGAGTTTGGTCTTGATTTATCGGAAATTTACGGATAAGGAGGGTTAAAAAATAGTCTGGCAATTACTGGTTTGCCTGTTCCACCTTTTTTTCTGTGGGTATGGTCGTCACCTCGCGTTCCCGTTCGGTTTGCTCAACATAGACGGCGTTCTTAGCCGGCTCGATTTTAATCCCAAAATGATTGGCATAAGCCTGGGTGAATTCGGCCCCGAAATATAAAATGGCGGCTGTATAATAAATCCAGGTCAAAATAACGATCATAGACCCAGCCGCTCCATAGGTCGATTCAGTACCGGTAGTGTCGATATATAACCCGATCAGGTAGCGTCCGAGCATGAAAAGCAATGCCGTGAACAGGGCACCAAGACGCACGTCTTTCCAGGCAATTTTGGCATCAGGCAGCACTTTAAAAATGACACCAAATAACAGTGCAACCACCACTGTGCTAATTGCGAAATTGATACCACTGACAATATAAACCCCCAGGCCGGGCAGAAAACGGGTTAGCTGATCGCTCAGGGCCAGCACAATTCCATTTACTACCAGCGATACTAAGAGAAGAAAACCTAAACTGACCACCAGTGATGAAGATAGTAGCCTGTCTTTTAGTAACTTAAGCCAGCCTTGCTTTGGTTTAGCTTTCACGCGCCAAATCAGATTAACCGAATCCTGAATCTCGATAAAGATGCTGGTGGCACCAATCAGGAGCGTAATAATGCCAACAATAAGAGCCGTGCTGGTTTTACCCGACAAGCTCGTATTCTTGATCATGTCCTGAATCTGTTTGGCCGCTTCGTTACCAACCAATCCGTTAATTTGTCCGAAGATCTGACCACGAATAGCTTCTTCTCCGAGAAATACACTCGCCAGCGACATGACCAGTACTAAAAGCGGAGCCAACGAAAAAATGGTGTAATAGGCCAGAGCCGCGCTCAATTTCAGACAGCGGTCGTCCATGAAACCGTTGAATGAATCCCGCAAAACGATCCATGCGTTGGCAAAAAAACCGTTCTTCTCAGAACTATCCGGTTCAGTAGTCATTGGAACGGAGTCGGCGAAAAGGCTATTGTAAAACCGCTTCAAAAAGTTGCTCATAGTCGTAGTACACAATAAAGATCGCTCAACCAGTGCCCATGAGATCACCCGGCACTGTTAACCACAGAGCTAAGCCCGCCGAAGAGGAGTTGTTACGATAATTGATCGTACAACTCCGTGTCTTCAGGCGGGCTTGGCTGTTACGAATTCATAACTTCGTTCACGTGGATTGATTTTCCGGTGATACAGGAGGCATCTTCCGGAGCCAGAAACCCACAGGCCGGGGCCAGTTCTGCGGGTTGGCCGGGGCGTTCCATTGGCGTGTCTTTCCCAAATTTGGTCTTGGGGCAGAATTTTGTTTTCCATAAACGTTAGGATAGTGGATGCTGGACGTTAGACTTGCCTAACTGTCATCCAACATCTCTTGCCCAACATACCGGATTATCCAGTTGTTTAGATAAATCTACTAAATGAATAGTGTAATAAAACAAGCCCTCTATGCCCAATGCCTCACCTACGTGCAGGAGCGCATTCGAACGGCTACCGAAGCCATGCAATCGGCTCAGGAATCGGCCAACTCAGAATCGAAAAGTTCGGCGGGGGATAAATACGAAACAGGCCGGGCAATGGCCCAACTCGAACGCGACCGGCACGCCCAACTCCTGGCCGATGCCAAACGAATGCTGGGCGATCTGGAAAAAATAAACCCTGAGACCACCACAACCGTCGTAGTGCCGGGGAGCCTTGTGGATACCTCACGGGGTACGTTTTTTCTGGCCATCAGCGCGGGCAAACTCACGCGCGAAGGAGCGGATTATTTCGCCGTTTCGGTGGCCTCCCCCATCGGCACATTGCTCATGGGTAAGCACGTTGGCGAGACGGTGGTGTTTAATAAAATGGGGTATGAGG
>JAJAYX010000090.1 GCA_026785985.1 Rudanella sp.
ACGTGGGGTATCGCGAAGCGGCTCCCTTGGTCCTGAAGGGCCTGAAACGACTGGAATATCGCGGCTACGACAGCGCGGGCATCGCCCTGCTGAACGGACATGGCCTGAAGGTTTATAAGAAAAAAGGTAAAGTAACCGACCTCGAAGGCGAACTGGGCGGCAAAGACCTCCACGCAACCATTGGCATGGGCCACACCCGCTGGGCAACCCACGGCGAACCCAACGATACCAACGCCCACCCGCACTACTCGTTTCATCGGGGGCTGGCCATTATTCACAATGGCATTATCGAGAACTACGCAGCCATTAAAAAGAGCCTGATTGCCAAGGGTCACACATTCCGGTCGGAGACGGACACAGAAGTGCTGATTCAGTTTATCGAAGATATTCAGGAGAATACCGGCTCAACACTGGAAGAAGCTGTGCGGCTGGCGTTGCAGGAAGTGGTGGGGGCCTATGCCATTGTGGTGATGAGCAAAGACGAACCAACTCAACTGATTGCCGCCCGTAAAGGCAGCCCGCTGGTGATTGGGGTAGGGGAGAACGAGTTCTTTTTTGCTTCGGATGCCTCGCCCATTATCGAATACACCAAAGACGTGGTCTACCTGAACGACTACGAAATTGCCGTGGTGCGGGAGGGCGAACTAAAGATCGTAACGCTCGAAAATGCCGAGAAAACGCCTTACGTGCAGAAGGTAGAAATGGAACTCGAAGCCATTGAAAAAGGCGGCTACGACCATTTTATGCTCAAGGAGATTTTTGAGCAACCCCGCTCCATTGCCGACTCCATGCGGGGCCGCGTGAACGCCGACGAGGGGATTCTGCAACTCGGTGGCCTCCGCGACTACATGGACAAACTGGCCAAATCGAAGCGGATTGTCATTATCGGGTGCGGCACCTCCTGGCACGCGGGTTTGGTGGCCGAATATATTTTTGAGGAACTGGCCCGTATTCCGGTCGAGGTGGAATATGCGTCGGAGTTTCGGTATCGGAACCCGATCATTAAGGAAGGCGACATTGTGATTGCCATCTCGCAATCGGGCGAAACCGCCGATACGCTGGCCGCTATCGAACTGGCCAAGTCGAAAGGGGCCACCATTTTTGGGGTGTGCAACGTGGTGGGTTCGTCCATTGCGCGGGCCACTCATGCGGGGGCTTACACCCACGCGGGGCCGGAAATTGGCGTGGCCAGTACCAAAGCGTTCACGGCCCAAGTGACTGTATTGACGATTATGGCCTTAGCCGCTGCCCAGCGGAAAGGTACTATTTCGGACTCGCTGTTCCGGCTGTTGCTGGCCGAACTCGAAAGCATCCCAGCCAAAGTGGAGCGGGTGTTGCAGGCTGCCGACAAGGTGCGGGAGATTGCCCGGATTTTCACCTACGCCCGTAATTTTATTTACCTGGGCCGGGGGCTTAACTTTCCTGTTGCCCTGGAAGGTGCGCTTAAGCTAAAGGAAATCAGCTATATACACGCCGAGGGGTATCCAGCCGCCGAGATGAAACACGGCCCCATTGCCCTCATCGACGAGGACATGCCGGTGGTGGTGATTGCTACCAAAGACAGCTCCTACGAAAAGGTTGTCTCGAACATTCAGGAAGTGAAAGCCCGCAAAGGGCGCGTGATTGCCATTGTCACCGAGGGCGACACGAACCTGCCCGATATGGTCGATTTTGTGATCGAGATTCCGAAAGTTCATGATATTTTAATGCCGTTGATTTCGGTGATTCCGTTGCAGCTGCTGGCCTACGATGTGGCCGTGATGCGGGGTCGCAACGTGGATCAGCCCCGAAACCTAGCCAAGTCGGTAACGGTGGAGTAAATTCCGTAAATTGCTTAGGCAACACTCAACTAATCAATACAATGCAGACAATCGCGAAGCCACTCACCCATGAGGAATTCCGGGCAATGCAGTTCTCGGAAGTGGAAGAAAAGGCATACATTTTTGAATTAATAGATGGCGAAATTGTGGCGAAAAACCATCCCAGTGCAACACATCAACTTGTGTTGCTTGAATTAGCTGCCCGGCTTAGGGAATTTGTAAAGGCAAGTAATTCTGGCAAAGTCTTTATCGCGCCCTTTGGTGTAGTACCCGAATCCGGCACCGATGTTCAGCCGGATTTGTTTGTGGTGCTGGATGCCAACCTCCCTAAGCTACAGGAAGACGGGTTCTTTGGCGTCCCTGATTTGGTCGTTGAAATTATATCGCCTTCGTCAATCAAACTGGACCGCAACACTAAATTCAAACTTTACGAACGCACAGGCGTAGCGGAGTACTGGATCGTGGACACCAAATACCAAAGCATCGAGGTGTATGGCCGACAGGGTAATGGCTATGATTTGATTTCGTTTGCTGTAGAAAAAGGTGCAGTGCAATCGAGTGTGTTGTCGGGCCTGAGCGTTGAGGTTGCGGAAGTGTTTTAAGTTGTGACTGGCGTTCGTTCCTCCCAAACCCGTGCCACATGCACAATCACGTCGGTCGCTTTTTCCATGTCCTGCACCGATACCCATTCCTGCTGTGAGTGAAACGCATGTTCACCAGCAAAAATATTGGGGCAGGGTAAGCCCATAAACGACAGGCGTGAGCCATCGGTGCCACCCCGGATGCTTCGGCGTTCGGGGGTGAGGCCCGACCGGCGAATGGCTTCCAGCGCGTTCTCGACAACGGCGGGGTGATTGTCTAGCACCTCCTTCATGTTGCGGTATTGCTCCGTCACCGCCAGTGATCCCGACGAGTTGGGGTAGTTTTTCAGTACGTCGGTCAGCAGGGTTTGCAGATACTGTTGTTTCTCGTGCAGACCCGCCACGGCGAAGTCGCGAATAATGAAATCGAGGGTGGCCCGATCCTGGTTTCCGCTCAGGTGACC
>JAJAYX010000091.1 GCA_026785985.1 Rudanella sp.
CGGCGGGAGTGCCGGAAGTCTCAATGGCAAGACCGGGCATCTGACAAAGATCGTCAACCATCTGGACACTAATAAAAACCGCGAGTACGAGTTTGACGCGCTTGGGCGGCTGACAAAGGCGAAGGGCGGGCCGACGGGGAATCTCTCGCAGCAGAATTACACGTATGATCGATACGGAAACAGAACGAATGTGACGGCCACGGGCGTCGCGGCGAATGGCACTACGATGCCGACGGACGGAATTCCAAATCTCGCTTTTAACGCGGCGAGCAATCGGATCACAACCAGCAACGCGACCGGAGAATTTAGATACGATTCGGCCGGAAATCAAATTCAGGCGCTGGCCGACGACGGCGTAACGTGGGTCAAATACGAATACGACGCAGCAAATAGGATTCAGATTGTCAAAAAAGACGACGCCAACCAGACTTTGCTTCAATCGTTTCAATACGGCTCGACGAATACGAGATTAATGGATTATGATTACAACTCGAATCAACTAAAAATATTTGCAAATGAAGAAGGTAGCGTACTTGCAGAGTACACGGAATTCGCCTCCACAGTTCCGACATGGACAAAAAGTTATGTTTATCTCGGTGAGAATCTGCTTTCAACGACGACACCAAGCGGCCCAAGCGGAGAGTATTCAGAGTTTCACCACCCAGACCGTTTAGGCACCAGAATTATTACGAATCAACAACTTGGAAGCAGTTATGAGCAAGTCAGCTTGCCCTTTGGAACTGCTTTGAACGCTGAATCATCGGGTTCCAGCAATATCCGCTTTACGAGTTATGACAGAAGCGCTCGAACCGGTTTGGACTATGCCCTTAATCGAACATACGATTCTAAGCAAGGACGCTTTACACAGGTCGATCCAATCGGGATGAACGCGGTTGATTTTAAGCATCCACAGACTTTAAATCTTTACAATTATTGCGGCAACGACCCGATCAATTACACCGATCCGAGCGGCCTGTTTTGGGGATTTCTCAAAAAACTTTTCAAATGGATAATGGTTGCAATTGCCGTAATTGTGGCCATCTTAACGATCATAGCCGCTCCTGCAACCATCGCCGGGATTTTGGGAGCGATCAGCGCCGGTGCAGGTGCCGCATCGTCGGTTCTGGGCTCTTTGGGTTATCAGAAAGCAGCCAGAATATTCGGCCTGATAGCTCTGGTGACGGGGTTTGGAAGCCTGATAGCGGGTAAAATCGGAAAAGGTAGTTACATAAGCGTCGGAAAAGGTAATTACATAAGCGACGGAACCGGAGCACACAAGGCAGGCACCTGGTTCGGCATTTTCGCCGGCGTCGGGGCGATTGCGAATAGCTTTGCAGGAGGTAAGCCCAAGAAATACCGCACTGCACAAGAAGCAGCAATTGCCTTTTTAAAGCGAGTTAATCCGAGGTCTATTCGCATAAATAGAGAAATAGCAGCAGTTATATGCAAATTAAAAAACGGTAGGTTCCGTACTGGTAGAGATCAGGTATTAGGTAAGGGAGGGGGAATTGTTGTTAATGACTGTCCAGGAAATAGTGAACTCGCTGGGGGGGCTCATGCCCATGCCAGACACGACGCTGCGTTGGTAGGACCATACGGTGACGGAAATGAAGTGTTTTCGCCAACAGATGGGCATCGAGTTTTCGGTAGTGGAACTCCTGAATGGATTGCAACTCCATCTGGTGATATTCATAGATTGAATCCGGATGGCTCACACGCCACGGTTTCAAAACTCAAGGGAGTTGGGAGGACAAGAAGACGATGAGAAGATTTATCTTAATAGCAGCTTTAGTTGGATTTTTTATCGGTGCCTTAGCGAATTGCAGAACCGGCCTAGAAGAACAAACGGCCAATGGAAATGCGTTTGCTCAAAAAACTGACAATACCCCACCAAGGTCAAATGAAAATAAGAGTAATAAACTATACCCAGCTTATCTTGATTTTCCGATTGATTTAGTTTTGGATGGTGAAAAACTAAATCCTATTGTTGTTTCCATGGACGCTTTTAGGAAGGACAGAGATATTCCTGAAAATAAGAAAAATATCAAAAAATACAATTTGGAACTCCGTCAAGATAAGGACAGTTTCATAGTCTTAATGTTAGTGAAAAGGGACTCGAATAAACTTTATGTGGGCGGCGAAACTGAAGACGGCGTAGATGTTACTTTTTTCGTTAGCAAAAAAGATGGAAGTGTTCAACGAACTTTCCATAAATAACATAATTGGGTTACTAAGGAATCGTGGAACGATGTTCCCCCGAATACACGGAATTTGCAGGAGCCGTCCCGACGTGGACAAAGAGCTATACGTATCTCGGCTCCAGCCAGCTTTCGACCATCACGCCGAACGGCACCGGCGGCGAATATACCGAATACAATCACCCCGATAGGTTGGGAACAAGGTTGATAACAAATCAAGACAGTGGTGGCGTATCTGAACAGGCTCACCTGCCGTTTGGACGACCGCTCGACGCGGAATCAACGATCACAAATAACAACAAACGCTTCACCAGCTACGACCGGAGTGCGCGAACCGGACTCGACTACGCCATAAATCGAACTTACGACTCGAAGCAAGGACGCTTCACTCAAGTTGACCCGATTGACATGGAGGCTGTGGATGCAATGAATCCGCAAACTCTCAATTTTTACACTTACTGTGGAAACGATCCAGTAAATCACGTCGATCCTGATGGTTTGTTTTGGGGAGCAATCGGAAGGTTTTTCAAAAAGCTTTTCACCAATAAATGGTTTCTGATCGCGATTTCAGTAGCACTCGCCGTTATCACAGTTGGAGCTGGGCTTGGCTTGTGGTCGCTAAATGGAGTCGTGATTAAATCTGTGTCGATAATGGGGTACACAGGGGTTGCGATGACGCTATCGGTCCCTATTGTCCAGATCACGGTTCTTGGTTGGGTTACTTTAGGCTTGGCGGCCGCCGCCGCAATACCGGCCTTAACAAGTTTCAAGGGGATTCTAAAGTTGATAACGGGCTTTGCTGCAGGTAGTATTAACAGCAGTATTTTTCCAGTTAGTGGAGGCGGAACGCCCGATTGGAATCCTGACGCCGGCGGTAACAATTCCCAGCAACCTGGCAGACGGGTACGACGGAGCACACGTAGAACAGGACGTGGAAGTTGGGTGGATGGATGGAGACCGGTAAGGATCCCGCCACGATATCGTGGCCCTTCCAGGGCTTATCCGCGAGACTACCCGACAAAAGATACTGTCAATCGCAGTGCCTATTTTCGCACCGAAGGAGAAGCAATGTTTGAGGCATCGAGAATACTTGGACCCTTTCCACAGAAAATAGAAACGGGCAAAACGCGAAGCTTAAACGGTCGATGGCAGCAC